>OMZJ01000095.1 GCA_900315495.1 uncultured Lachnospiraceae bacterium | reverse complement strand
CAAAGACCCCTTGAGGGTTTGTTTGCTATGCCCTCTTTACGATATCTAACCGCCTACCTCTTTTTTCAAACTTCCACCTGTATTACAATTCTACGGTAGCAATTCTTGGCTCAAAGCAGCATGTCGGCCGGACACAGACGATGCGCACACCACTCGCCCTCTGAGGGCCAACTTTCATGAATGTGGCAATCACACTTGTGTTTCCACCAAGGCCCAAAGGACCGATGTTTGCTTCATTCACTCTTCTGGTGATCTCCTGCTCCATCTCGCTCTGGACATCATACTTTCCATCGACCTGCGCCTGGAGCATCATGCTTGTGGCCTCGAAATGAGAACGCCCCACGCCAACAGCCAGCGTACACGGCGAGCAGCCAAGCTGTGCAACTCCTTCTGTAGCCCACTTGACAATCTCATCCAAAACAACCTGCGTGTTATGCTTATGAAAGACGCGATAGGTTTTCGCTCGGATCGCCGGACCGCCACCGAACATGAGGATATGCAATCTGATCACGTTATCAGCGCAGCGTCTAATCAAAATCGGAGCGAGCTCAACACCAGCACTATCAGGATTCAATCCGCCTGACTGGTCAATCCTGTGGCTATCGTCACCCATGATGCCCATCGGTCGTCCGGGGAGCTTTCTCAGACCTTCCACAACTCCCTGTTTGATCTCATCAAGCATTCTTCCAGTCACGGCGCAATCTGGGCCGACTTCCAGAACCAGATGTGGAATACCAGTGTCATCGCACAGAGGGCTGTGATTTTTCTCCGCAGCCTCAGCGTTAGCCAGCACCTGTTCCAGTACCCACTTCGCCTTTTCGTTCTGCTCTGTTGCTATGGCGTTTCTATACGCCTGTTTTTTATCCTCCCTGAATGTAGACCCGGCTTCCACAAGAGTGTCTCGCACTATTTCTACTATGCTCATGCCTTATCCTCCCGTGTGTAGATACTCTTCCCATGTGCCGCGCCGATGATGGCCGGATACTTGTCAACCTTGATGAGATGGAGTGCTTCCATCCCCAGTTCCGGGAAAGCGACTACCTTTTCTTCAGATGTTTTAGAGCCGAGGAGAGCAGTGACCGGAGGAATGACTGCATAAACTGCGTTGTTCCTGTCCAGCGCATCTATCGTCTCCTTTTTAAGTTGTCCTTTTCCAAGATGCAGCTTAATTCCCGCTCTACTCAGAGGTTCGATGCAGCTCTCGATCTCAAGCTTATTACTTGATGTCGGTCCAACCCCGGCAGGGCTGACTGCCGTGTGGAAGATGACCTGACCGTGGAGATTCACTCCAAGCTCTCCAGCCGTTCCGTCTTCAATCATTTTCAGCACCTTCGGAAGAACAGCGTCACGTCCACAGAGAATATAACCGCTGATCTCTACGGTATCACCGACCTGTAGCGAAGCTGCCGCTTCTTCCGAAATCGGTGTGGTTAATTGTACCATATTCATATCCTTTCAATTTATCTCTTCTAACTTCTTCCCCACATACCCAATTATCTATGTTGTTGATTCTTCAACTATTCATAACTATCAAAGGGAATCCGTTCAATTAAGGCTATATTCGATAGATCATATGAACTCATGATTTCTATGCTTCCGTCATACATAAAGGAAAAAGATGTATCAAGATGCTCAAGCATTTGTTTGTAGTGTCTTCCGTTGGATGAGAAACCAGAATTATTCTGAGCCCGCCTTTTGAATTCTTCCCGATCCTTGTCAATAAACTTATAATGAAGAATAGCAACATAGCATGAATCGACATTGTTCAACTCTATAGGATAAAAGTAATGTGCACTAACGCTTATTGTACCCTTTTCAAAATAGACCAACGGATATTTTGAAAGCGGCACTGTCACCCCCATAA
Organism: uncultured Lachnospiraceae bacterium; assembly: GCA_900315495.1. Taxonomy (GTDB): domain Bacteria; phylum Bacillota; class Clostridia; order Lachnospirales; family Lachnospiraceae; genus Anthropogastromicrobium. Next base: position 10,624 of record OMZJ01000095.1, on the reverse strand, counting down.
GCCTGTTCCGCGGCCCACCGTAAAACTGATCCAGTGTTGTTGTTCCAGTCGATATGGTCTTGATAAAGTACGAATCTCTATCAACGAATCTATAGTCATACATAATGTTCTCTGTTATTACGAATGCTTCACCGTTCGTATAAGTATCCAACGTAAGTCCTTTGAAACGTTTTATCCCATGAGCAGCCGCATAACGGATCATTTCACTAATAGGATGTTTCTCCATGCCGATCCACTCCATCAATTCATCGGAATCCGTCACGATATACCATCTATCAAATCCGTAATAGCTGATAAGACGGTTGATCCATCCTTCCTTGACGACGGTTTCATACTTCTGCTCTGTCTTGTATAGATCAACATCCTCCTGTTCCAGAAGCCATTCAAACGTACCATCATCTGAATTATTATCCAAAAAAGCAAATCTCTTGACACCGAACCGGCGATAGTGTTCAACCAACATCTTGATCCTTGCCATCTCATTCTTTACGCAAAGAACAACAATAGGCTCAATATAGTCTGGCAATTCTTGTTGCCGGATGATCTCAACCTTCGTGAGTGCGAAGGCATTGATCATCCGGTGTATTCTGAAGTTGTAAGCTGCCTGACAATAATCCTTAAGCATTCTCTGCATGGATCTGATCCAGATGGTCAGTTCCTCTTTCTCCAGATGCTTCAGTTGCCCGAACTTCCAAGAATAAAAAAACATCACTGGAATTTGCATCTTTTCAAAAAGATAAAACGTTATGTATAGTATTTTTCTAAGCAATTTCATTTTTCTTGTTCTATTTTCACTCCCACTGTTAAGGAGACGCTGATTAAAAGCGCCATTCTGCCACCACATCAGCATTTTTGATTTTTTTCAGTTACTTTCTATGTTTGATGCCCGGAACTGGGCTGAAATGCAGATTGTTTCTTGCAGAAAACACCGCCTTTACGGTGGCGTTTGCCAAAAATGAGCACACTACACCATACAGAATTCCGTTGTTCTTCCTGCTCGGAAGCACTTTACAAGATTCGCAATGGCAAACAGGATGTAAAACCGGTTCATGTTCTTGGCTATACCGCGATAAGCAACCTTGGCATAACCGAATTGCTTCTTGACAATCAAAAAAGAATGTTCCACCCTGCTGCCATTTCAGGTATCCATCTCTTGGTTCTCCATGGGAAAAATAAAAAACCAAACAGCCTGAAAAGGCAGCATTAAAGAGTTCACTTATCAAACATTTCAATCATTTACCGCGAACAGCTTCACATAACCGCTCTCATTCTTTACAACGCCAAATGCTCTCGCCCGGTTATAAACCTTCTTCGCCCAGTTCGTATGGGGCTTGATCTCGTTCATCTTATTTCCGCCGGAGCCCTTGATGACACCGCCGCCGGTTCCGAGGATCTGGCAGGCATCGTCATACTCCTCCTTCGTCACCGCCATCAGAGCATTGACGAACTTGACGTGCGTAGGATGAATGACCGTGCGGCCGACAAAACCATTGGCCTTATCCAGAAGGACCTCGCGCAGAAGACCATCGATCTCGCCGTTGACCAGCGGCTGGCGACGCATCAGATAATCCTCGATTCCGTAATGCTGCAGTTCCTCGAACATAAGCTCCTTCGGGGCACGGAAATACTCCCAGACAGGACCGGAAATCACATAGTCATTGTTGCGGCCGCAGACGTTGATAATATCAGACAGGCACTCACGAACTGTCATAATGTCATATAATGAGTAATCTACGCCTCTTCTCACTCCAAATACAGAGCTGAAGTCAGTACCGCCGACACGGACCTGCAGTACCAGATCCTTATACTTATTAAGAATCTTCTTGATGCCCATCAGCTGAGAAATACGGCTCTCTTTATACGCGACCTCCGGATCCTCAATGATCGGCATACCGTAGATGATCTCACCGAAACGATTGTTGAGGTCACGCAGATACGCATAATATTCATAGCCATTTTCCGCATTGAACTTCGGGAAATTGACGCCGCAGAGAGAGCGTACCTCCTGCTTGGTTAGCTTATCTCCGAACTCTTTGAACTGCTCAAGGTTGCGGATACGGACAAAAATCAGCGGGACATAATCCGGATTCAGCTTTCCGCTGTCCACCGCCTCGGTGACCGTTGCGAGCAGATGATGAACATTTTCCATTGCCTCCGGAACCCTCTCCTCGGGGCATGCGTCCTCAAAGCACAGCACCATGGTGGTCAGGCCGGGCATGGCATGCTCCAGGATCTTCGGAGTAAAATCCTTGAAACCGGGCATGTACATCGTTGCGCCCAGGCAATACTGCAGGAGTTCACGGTCCGTATACTTGTCGAAATGTTCAGGCTCAACCACAAATTTGAAATCCGGGTTATACATATGGTGTCTCATAAGATATCAGCTTCCTTTCTTCTCTGTCAGACTCTCATGTCTGTCACAGTTTAATAAGTCAGGCAGACGCCTCCACTGCTCCGTCTGCCCGTGTTTCGATATTTGACATTCACACAAGACTGCCCTTCGGGCTCCAGACAGCCTCCGGGTAATACTCGTCGATCATGCGCTTGACAAGGCTGCACTGCTTAGCGCGCTTTCTGGCGTCGTCCTCAGTGCTGTCCCAACTGTGCGTAGCCGCCACAGATCCACCTGTCTTAAGGTAAATAGGCGCTGCGATACGGATCATTTCCGGTACTTCATAATGGCGAATAAATCCACCTGTAGACTTCGGGTTTTCTGTATGAATATCAATCGGGCAATCCACAGCCTGACGCATTGCTGCAAGCATCTGAAGCTGAATATCGCGTACCGGATTAATAGAATCCGCGCCAATAGTCTCCAGAACCTTCGCGGAGCACGGATTTCCGTGGCCGGCATGCGCAGATACCTTAAAATGGCAGTCTTCCGGAATCTCTCCTGCCTTGCGCATCTCGTTCAGCGCCCATAAACAGCCTTCATCATATACGAGGAATCCACGGCAGCCCAGACGTGCAGCTCTTTTCACATCCTCGATCGCGCGAACGACCTGCTCCTGGCCGCGGAGACGATACCCCATACGCACACCTTCTTCCGTATGGACAGAAGCAGATGTATCTGTCGTGGCACGCGGTCCGATTGCGAGAATCAGATCCGTCTCCCACTTATGGGCCAGCTCGACCATTTTCGCAATTTCCTGATCCGTCAGACGCATGATTCCCTGTGTCTGTGTGACGCGATGCAGATACAGACCATATCCATCCATCGCCTCAAGCAAAGCCTGCATGACCTTCGGTCCCTGAATTCCCGGAACTTCAAAGCGATACTGGCCGCCATCCTTGAATCTCTTCTCAGATGTCGGCAGGTCATAGGCATCTCCTCCCGGAAGACCGATAGACTTCAGAAATTCCCTTGTTTTTTCCATGCTGTTCATTTCCAATAATTCCTTTCTGCCACAGTGTGGCACATTAAACCTGATGTGTTCTCTTCACCAGCCCAGATAGCTTTTCATTTGTTCAGGCAGGCTTACCCGTTCAATTCATCGATCAGAGCGTCGATCGCTTCTCTGTGATCAAAAATAATCGGCGGCAGCTTACGGGCTAGGCCCTTATGGATGCGGCAGTCGATGAACGCAGCCCGGTCGACCTTTTTCAGCTTTTCAATCGCCTCGATCAATTCCTCTTTGGTCGTCACAGGGTGCTGCATCGTCGCATATCCGCACGCCTCAGCCATCTTTGTCCAGTCCAGCAGATGCCCTGCAGAAGGCTGTCCGCCTACAGACTCATGCGCTCCGTTATTAAGGATGACATGCAGGAAATTAGGTGCGGAAACCTTGGAGACCATCGTCATCGCTCCCATATGCATGATAGCTGCCGAGTCACCGTCCAGAGCAACAACCGGTCTGTCCGGCCTGCTCAGCGCAATGCCGAGGGCGACAGAGGATGCGTGTCCCATGGAGCCGACATTCAGGAAATCATGCTCTTTTCCTTCGCCCCGCTTCTCCCGCAGGAAGAACAGTTCTCTCGTGGCACGGCCTGTCGTAGCGGAATAGATCGTATTTTCCGGCATATGATCGAGAATGACCTCTATGGCTTCTTCCCGGCTCATGGGATAGACGTCATCCACATTGTTGGGCTTGTCCGGATCCGCCATCACGCCTTTCGGTGCGATGAAGGCATAGATGCCTCGCTCCTCCCTGCAGTATTTCACCGCCTTTTCGACCGCATCTGCGAATTTTGAGTCATCATCGTCAAGAACAGAATACGGAATATGGAGCAGATCAAGAAGCCCTGTTGTGATCTCCCCCTGCAGCTTATGCTGCGGATGATTTGGCTCTGTATTTCCCTGCCCGCGCCAGCCGATCAGCAGCAGCATCGGGACGGCATACACATCTTTATCTGCGAGGCTTGCAATGGGATTGACTGTATTTCCCTCACCGCTGTTCTGCATATAGACCAGCGGGATCTCTTTCGTAGCTAGATAATGGCCTGCGGCAAGAGCCACTGCATTTCCTTCATTTGCCGTGATCACATTTCGGTCTCCGCAGTGCGCCAGGGCATAATTGCAGAAACCATTCAGATAGCTGTCCGGAACACCTGCAAAATAAGATACTCCGTGCTGTGCCAGACAATCAAATACTTTCTTTTGATCCAACATCTTACTTCTTCTCACCTCCCACAGAGCCTTTTCCTTTATACAGTGTAAAGTATTCCGGACTGTCGCCCTTCGTGATCTTCCAGGCTTCATCAAACGCTGCCACAACATCCTCCGGCAGCGGACCTGCTTTGACCGCTTCCATGTTACTGATCAGATGGCTCATCTTTGATGCGCCGATCAGAATCGCGTCACCACGCTCTGCATCCAGCATGGAATGGTACGCGAGCCAGCGGTAGGTCGCCTCAACAGAACTGATCCCGTGCTTCTGTGCCGCTTCTCTGATGACCTCGACGCCTTCAAAGAAACTCTTCTTCCAGTAACGGCCCTGATAGTTGGGGCGATGTGTGAACCGACCGTCAGTGGGCGCGTCTTCATACTTTCCGTACCGTCCGGTCAGCAGACCGCCGCACATCGGATTGTAGGCATAGAAACGCATACCGAAGTGGTTCAGGCAGGCGTTCAGCTCTGCTTCTGCACGCCTTGTAAGCGGATTATATATACCCTCGAACACCGTGGGCTTCACCCACCCGTGCTTATCACAGATATGCCACACATCTGTTACCATCCAGGCGGGGAAGTTGGAAAGACCAAGCTCTTTATATTTCCCCCGGTCATGCAGGTCGGCCATCGCAGAGAGCACGGATTCAACCGGCGTTGCAGGATCCGGAAAATGCAGAAACACAGTGTCTGCAGAATCCAGCTTCATCCGCTCCAGAGACTCGCTGACCTGCTTATATGCAGCGTCTGCATCCAGCTTACCGGAGATCCTGGGATTCACCTTGGTGGCGATTTTGAAAGGTCTGTTCAATCCCGGCAGCACCTCTCCGAGAAACCGCTCACAGTTTCCATCATTGTAGACATAGGCTGTGTCCAGCTCATCATATCCGGCATCCAGAAATGTATTCACAAATTCTTCGACATCCGGCTGGAAAACAGATTCGCCGAAAGTCATTGTGCCAAGGATCAGGTTTACGGGTCTTTTCATTATATCGCTCCCTTTTTTAAATTTTCTTTACCAGCTCATCAACATTTGAATTCTCTTTATATACAGTGTTAAATACTTCGTCACTTACGGCTTTGTCCACACCGGCGTACTCCATCAGCCCGTCATAACGGTTCCTGAATTCTTCATCTGTCAGCGGATTCTCCGGTTCCCCCTTGGGGAAGTCCACACGGTCGGTATATACACCGTCTTTTGTCTTGATTGTCACGATGGCCGCCTGAATTCCGGGGAAGACACGGCTGAGCTCTGCATCCGCAGAGACCCTGACCTTCTTCGTTAAGGCTGCTATCTCTTTCCCTTTGACCGCCTCTTCGGTAAATTCCTGAAGTCCCGCTTTTCCATAGATCAAGCCGGCCGACGTTGCATAGGGAATGCTCATCTTGGCGCTGTAACTGCCCGGAATGTCCGTGTGATCATGGCCGGAGACTGCAAGATCATACGTGCGGATATCGATTTCTTCCACATCCTCAGGTTTGGCATTTTCTCTCAGATGAATCGCCGCTTCGACCGCAGGATGAGTGTATCTGCAGCTTGCATACGGTTTGGTGTAAGACTTCATGATGGCGTATGTACCATTGAGAAGCACAGGCTTCAGTTCCACATCCTCTTTTCCTGTCATCATCCTGAAGAAGCCACGGCCGCCGAGAGGATCGGCATGCCCCTTAAATCCGGCCTTACCGAGCTGCAGGGCTGTGAGGGATAACAGCGCAGTCTTCGCAACATTGTAAGGCTTCAGTTCACTGCCATCGTCCAGCACCTTCAGCATACCGGAGGCTGCTACACACGCACTCGCAAACGCCTGAAAACGTTCTTCGTCGCTAAATCCCAGCATATAACTTGCTGCGATGGTCGCGCCCAGTGTTCCGCAGGTACCCGTTGCGTGATAACCCATGGCCTTATGTCCCGGCTGAATAGAAACAGCCATGGTATAGGATGCCTCATAACCGGTAATCGCGGCTTTCAAAACCTCATCCACGCTCTTTCCGTACCGCTGTGCCAAAGGAAGCAGGAGGCTGAAAATGGGGCTTCCCAGATGGATTATACCAGAATTCGTCCCATCGTCAAAATCCAGAGCATGACCGTTCAGTCCATTGAGGAACACAGCCTCTTTAAGAACTAAATCCTTCCCTGTACCGATTGCTCTGAATTTGCCTTCCTCCGGTTCGGCAAACTCCCAGTATTTCTCCAGCTTATCTTTCTGGAACTCCGCACCGGCGCAGGTCACAGCAAGATAATCTAAAAGGCTTCTCCGTGCTCTTGCCATTACCTCATCCGGTATCTGAGTTTGCCAAATGCCGTCAATCATCTTTAAAAACTCTATTGACTTATTCAAACCTTATCCTCCCTATTCTCAAGATATTAACCTATAACGTTCATAATCTTTTGCTTATGCCATTGATAATAAAACAGACCGGCACTTCTGCTCCAGCTTCCATACCGGTCGAAATCAGTTATCTTTCTCCCTCGTGCTGCATATTCTTCTTTCCGGGCGTCAGGGCCGTTTCACCGGCCAGATACATAGTCAGCAGGCCGAACAAAATAAGGACAGTACTTGCGTAGATGATTGCAGGTATGAAAGACTGATAAAGCCACCTGCAGATGTTCGCCGCCATCTCTCCTCCAACAATCAATGCAGTCATATATCCAAAGAACGTCAGGCCACCTGAGAAGAGAACAAGCATAATACCGTAACCAAAAATCATTTTACATACATCCGATATTTTCTTCAACGTTTTTTTCACTGGATTCCCTCCTCACAGTCCCAGAATCGGCAGCCACCCCATCAGAACAACCACTTCCATGATGAATTGTGCGGCCACCCACCACAGGTTATTCTTGAATGTTTTACCAAAGTCGCTGTTAGCTAGACTCATACCCGCGTACATACCCAGCCCCAACGGAGGCGTAATTCCGCACATAACACCGCAGATGCAGGGAAGCATGGCGGCAGCCAGAACGGGATTGACACCCTTAGCGGCAAGGATTGTGATGAACACAGGCCCAAAGATGACCACAAGAGAACTTCCAGGAATGACCATGCCCAACAAGCAGGTAATGAAACAGATGAACATGACAATTCCGAACTTTCCCATGTTCAATCCTTCCATGAAGGTCAGCATTTCATCGGTAACCCCAAGATCGGTAAACATTGCACCAATCATGTAGCCAATCACACACACACCAATAGCCGGAGCAATAGTCTTGATACCATCAGCAAACATACGCGCGATAGCATTCGGAGTGACCTGCTTCTTGTCCCTAGCAATGATCACAGCATAGATGGAAGCAAGACCGCCAATGAAGATGAGCAGTGAAGAACTCATGTACTTTGCGCCGTCTTTGCCCAGCCTGTCAGTAAAGAATGTGGACTTGAAGAAATAGTCCAGAACGAACGGAAGGAGGATGATGATCGGGAGCAGGAGACCCTGCCAACCCTGTTTAAAGGTTTCTTTCAGGCTTGGCAGATCTTCCTTCGCAATCGGCTTAACCTTGTAGTATTTGCAGAAAGCAAAAACCATGATAAGGCGCTGAAGAATGAACCAGAGACTGCATCCCCACAGGACAATCCAGAACTCAGCCTGGCTTATGTAACCCTCGCCATAGGCAGCCATGCCGGTCAGGGCACCAAGAGCGGCAGTGATATTTCCAGAAGGCGGGATCATGTTGCCGAGATAGCTTGCGTTACTCTCAATGTTCGCCGCCAACTCCGCCGGGAAACCGGACTTCTTCATGGCAGGGATAGTAATGGAACCGGTCGCCATGACGTTACCGGGGCCAGAGCCGGACAGAGCGCCCATGAAGGAGCTGGCTACTACAGAGACATAACCAGCGCCACCGGTAACACGGCCTAGCAAAGCAAGTATGACTGCAATTGCACTGTCGATGACCTTTGTTTTCGTAAGCAGGATTGACATTGCGCAGAAGGCCGTCATTGAGTACAGCAGTGAGGTTTTGAGTCCGGTGTCGATATAAGAACCGACATGTCCCCAGGTGCCGGTGATCGTCAGCAGGATGATGAAGCTGATCAGAACGGCCTCATAGACCGGCCTTTTCAGCAGCAGGAACCAGATGATGATCACCACGAGCATGATCGCCAGATAGGTTAGTGCAGCTGGCATTTTTCAGGTTCCTCCTCTTTCTTGGAATTCTATATACTCTGCCGCCGTACTCTTTTGCCTCTCTTACTTCTCCCTTCCATTGAAACTCCTATCTGCTGTCAAAGTAGAATCAGAGGAATATGTAGATGGAAGATATTGAGATTGAAAGGTCGTAAGCAGGATATACCATGTATAAGCAATAGCCTATAGGATAGGTACAAAACTACCATTCAATAGAATGGATAACTGAAACAAGTTCTTCTGCTACTTTAGACAGCTTCCTGTCTTTCCGCCACATCACTACTACTTCTCGCTTTGGGAGCGAAGGGATGAACGAGTAAAAATCAACCGAGGATTCGATGCAGAAACGCTCAATACCAGACGGCACCAACGCCATACCTACTCCGGCTTTAACGAACTCAATCTGTGCTTCGAGGGACTTTACAACAGCGGCTGTAGTAGGCTTTATCTTGTAATCAATCACTAGGTTATTAAGCTGCTTCTGCATGTATTGGGTCTCTGTAAGCATCACCAGCGGCTTCCTGTTGAGTTCCTCTACCTTAATCGCTGGAAACTTTCGCTCTGGAATGACGGCGGCCGAAATGGATGAATACGAGCGCGGAACAGCCAATACCAGCTCTTCCTCCATGACTTTTTTCCAGGTGAATAATCGCTCATCTATGGGCAGTAGCGTCAGGGCAAGATCATATTCGCCATGCTCCATCCCTTCAACCAACTCTGATGTCGTGCCTTCCCGGACAATAAGATACATTCCTGGATGGAGAGTTTTAAAGGCATTAGCAATTGCTGGAAGCATAGATGCCGCTCTATAGGGTGCAGCGCCAATTATCAAAGAACCTGTTTTATAGGTGGAAAGATCAGTGAAGCTATTCTCCATCTGATGTTCAATGTCAAGAATCTTTCTTCCGGCTTCAATATATACACACCCCGCATCTGTTAGCCTCACATCTCCATTGGTACGATCGAACAACTCCAGTCCGATTTGCTTCTCAATCTTCTTTATGTATTGAGATAGTGATGGCTGTGTAATATTCAATGCTTCAGCTGCGCGTGAGAAAGAACCCTCCTCAGCAAGAGTGAGAACATAATACAACTGTTTCGTGTTCATTTTTCCCCATTAATACGGCTTCCTATTATATTTTTACAAGTGATCTTCCTGATGCATTCTTTACGACGAGCATTTGTTTTATGGTCATTATAAGATTGTCGTATTCTGCCCAGTTTTTTGCTTTTATCCAAACAGATAATATGTTTTGTGCCGTCGTACCGTCCTTACCAATCGTTTGCCCAACATTCAATTCTTGACAAATTTCCAAAACTCCATCTAGTTTTGATATTTCATCAATACCGGAATAGTAAGAAATCTGCTCTCCAGGTTCGCCTACAATATGAATCATTCCGCAACAGTCTTTAAACCAAGGCGTTTCCTTTTCAGGTTGATAGCTATTAACTTTTTTTGTAACTGCAAACTCAATCAATAGCGCAAGTCCATTTACTCCGTTCTGATCGTTGATTAGTGTAAAATGATGTCCGCCACTAGGCCTATAGCACATCTCGCACATATAAAAACCATTATCATCAACAAATGCCATGGGGCTAACCATGCCATCCGAAAACTCGTTATCCTCAAAGAACTTAATCATTGAGTCATTGACTTCATTTATATAACGTTCCAAGTATCTTGATGGATATCTTGTTCCGGCAACAATTGCAGAACCATCTTGTTTTGCAGCATAAATATCCCTATCACAAACCGCTACGAGCTTTGCCTTTTTCCCTGAGAATTGATAAACAACACCAATCGAGTCGCAATCCATATACTTTTCAACAATCACGTTATTGGTATGAGAAAATGAACGGGCATACTCGTAGCATTTTTTCAAGTCTTTTTGA
>OMZJ01000080.1 GCA_900315495.1 uncultured Lachnospiraceae bacterium | reverse complement strand
CGGACAGCGCGTTGACGACCGAGGCGCCGACGCCGTGCAGGCCGCCGGAGACCTTGTATCCGCCGCCGCCGAATTTTCCGCCGGCGTGAAGCACCGTAAAAACCACCTCGACCGCGGGAATGCCCGCGGTGGGATGCATCCCGACGGGAATGCCGCGCCCGTCGTCCTCCACACAGATGATGTTGTCCTTTAAGATCGTGACCTCGATGTTTTTGCAGACGCCGGCCAGCGCCTCATCCACCGCATTGTCCACGATTTCATAGACCAGATGATGCAGGCCGCGGACAGAAGTATTGCCGATGTACATTCCCGGCCGTTTTCTCACTGCCTCCAGACCCTCGAGGATCTGGATCTGACTTGCATCATATTCACTCATCTGTTTCCTCCGTTTCTGCTGAAGCACTTTCCATGCTGCTGACTTCCTGTGCACTCCCGGTTCTGACCCGGAAGATCCTGTCTATGTGAAGCCTGCTCCGGACCAGTTCGTCCAGGCCGGTGCAGGTAATCATTGTCTGTGTGTCGCTGATTTCGGACAGAAGGCTCTTCTGTCTGCCGGCGTCCAGCTCGCTCAGGACATCGTCCAGAAGAAGAACCGGCGGCTCGCCGGTCCGGCGCCGGATCATCTCGATCTCGGCCATCTTGGCGGACAGGGCAGCGGTCCGCTGCTGTCCCTGGGAGCCGAAGGTGCGAAGATCGATCCTCGGATTCTTCCCGTCTCCGGCAGGCTTCACGCCAAAGCGCAGATCATCCCGGTGCGGGCCGGCGCTTGTCGCCCGGAATTTCAGATCCCGGGAGCGGTTTTCCGAAAGCCTTGCCGCAAGCGTATCCTCCTCCGTGTCCGGCTCGTAGGAGACGGACAGATCTTCCCTTCCCCCGGAGATCTTTGCATGAATCTCCCGGACCACCGGCGAAAGCTCCCCGATGAATTTCCGGCGGGCCCGGATGATTTTTTCCCCGGTCTGGACCAGCTGCCCGTCCCACACATCCAGGGTATCGGGAATCCGGTCGTTCGGACCGATGGTTTTGAGCAGGGCGTTTCTCTGCTCCAGGCAGCGGTGGTACAGGGTCAGATCCTTCAGGTATCCCGCGTCCAGGCTGCACAGCTCCATGTCGATAAAGCGCCTGCGCTCCGCGGGGCCGCTTTTGACCAGCTGCAGATCATCCGGCGAGAAAAAAACGACATGAAGCAGGCCGATGAGCTCCGCCGTCCGCCGGATCGGCACGGAATTCACCGCGATTCCCTTTGCGGCACTGCGCCGCAGATGCAGATCAATCCGGTAGGGAATCTCTTTTTTCTGACCGGACAGACGGATGTGCGCTTCCTCGCAGCCCAGCCGGATCATGTCCCGGTCCTTCGCCCCGCGAAACGACCGGCCGGTCGAGCACAGGGAGATGGCCTCCAGAAGATTTGTCTTCCCCTGCGCGTTGTCACCGCAGAAAATGTTGATCCCGCGGGAAAATTCCATCTCCTGAAGCGTGAAATTGCGAAAATCCGTCAGACGCATCGACTCAATAAACATAGATTCCCCTGCTCCGGCCGGGCCGGCCGCCGGTTTCAGACGTCATTCCGGCTCTCCCCCGGACCCTCGATTTCGATTGTATCGTTCCGGTAGGACACAACGTCCCCGCCGTGCAGCTTCTTTCCCCGCTGCAGTTCCACTTCTCCGTTGACCTTCACCTGGCCGTCCCGGATCGCATACTTTGCATCCGCGCCTTCATCCACGAGGCGCGCCGCCTTCAGCGCCTGGCCGAGGCGGATAAAATCCTCGCCGTCCCTGATTTTCAGTTTCATAAAAATCCTGTCCGCTCCTTTTTGTACCGCCGGCCGGTCCTGCCGGGATGTTCCGCGCAGGGTTTCACCGGCATGATTCGCCCGTCATACGTTGAACGATCTGTCTTTCGTTTCGCTGAACTTTCTGTCAGACATTGAAATTGACCGGAAGAATCATGTAGATGTAGCTCTCCTGTGCGTTCTTGATAAAGCAGGGCGCGTTGGGCCGGATCATGTAGATGTCGATGTTTTCGTCGTCAATCACCCGGATGGCATCCGACAGGAATTTCGGATTGAATCCGATCTTCATGTCCTTTCCGGTTTTTTCCACCGGAATGTCCTCCAGCATTTCGCCGTACGCGGAGCGCATGGAGATCTCCATCGTGTCATCGGTGATGTCCAGAACCAGCGGTTTCCGGTCGCTCTCGCGCACCAGCAGCATCGCCCGGTCCAGGCTGGCCGCAAAATCCTTCTTGTTGACCGTGATCTTCATCTCAAACTGGTGCATCAGCATCGAATCCAGATTGAAATACTTGCCCTCGATCAGCCGGGACACGACTTTCGTGCTCTCAAACTCAAACAGGATCAGATTGACCGTGAAATAGACGGTGACCTCGCAGTCGCTGCTGTCCGGCAGAATTTTGGAGAGCTCGTTCAGCGTCTTGGCCGGAATGATCGCGCTGACCGGCTCATACTGTTCCTTGAGCTCGACGTTTCGGATAGAGATCCGGTGCCCGTCCAGCGACGCAATCCGGAGCCGCCCGTTTTCCTGCTCGAACAATTCGCCGGACATAATAATATTCCCGGAGGATTCCGCGGCGGAAAAAATCGTCTGTGCGATGATCGACTTCAGCGTCAGCGCGGAAATCTTGAGGAACAGGCTCTTTTCCACCTCCGGCATGTGGGAGAATTCCTCCGGATTCCGTCCGGGAACGGAGAATTTGGACTTTTCGCAGAGAATCTGCACCATGTTGGATTCATCAGCGCTTATTTGCACAATGGCATCCGGCAGTCTGCGGATGATCTCGGAGAACAGCTTTGCCTCGATGGCAATACTTCCCAGTTCATCAATACTGCCGGTTACTTCTGTCTCAATGCCAAGCTCACTGTCGTTGGCCGTCATCAGGATGCGGTTTTCCCGGGTATGAATCAGAATGCAGCCGAGAATCGGCATCGTTGTCTTGGCGGAAACCGCCTTCGATACAGAATTGATCGATTTGAGCAATTCGCTTTTCGGGCAAAGAATTTTCATGGATTCCTCCCATGGCCTGAACCCTGCAGGTCTCTCTATTCTATGGTTTCTATTTCTGTTCTGTCTTCTATGATGGTTTCGATGTTTCTTTTACTGATGTTTCTTTTACTGATGTTTTGATGTTTCTGTGTTCTTGTTTCTGTGTTCTCTGTTTTTTGATGGTTCCCTGGAAAATCTGCTGCAGATGAAAACGGAAGATTTCACTGATTCCGCCTGTTCCCGGAGGGATTATACATTTCCGGCCGCGGAAAACGGGCCGGACGCGTCATCTGAGAGTATTTTTTTCTGCGGTTGCTGTTGTTGGTGGCGCGAACAGGGGGAAAAGTCCCGAAACCGCAGAGCCGGAGCCGATTTCCGTCTGGTACAGGCCTTTGTACGGACCGTTGATAACCGGCGGTTTGTCCCACGGCGTCCGCAGAAAGCGGAACACCGGATAATATGCAGCTATTTTTGAATATTCTGCATAATCATTTTCACCCGGATATTCTCCCCGGGCCGTCCACCGGGCCGTCCCGCGTTATCCTCTGCATTTCCCCGGAGTTATCCACAAAACTATCCACAATGATGGGGATAACTTTTCGGCTTTGCTGTGAAAAATGCATTTTCTGCATTCTTCTGCATGGATTCCGCAGGTCTGCCTACTCTTTATCCGGCTTCAGTTTGCTGGTCAGGTCGTTTACGGTCTTGGCAATGGCCGGCTCGTTTTTGATCTCCTCTGCGATCTTTTCGCACCCGTGGCGGATGGTCGTGTGATCCCGGTTGCCGAGTTCCTGTCCGATCTGCTTGAGCGGCAGGTCGGTCAGCCGGCGGCAGAGATACATGACGATCTGGCGGGGGTACGTGACGTCCTTGTTCCTTTTGTGGCTGACCAGCTCCGCCGGGCTGTATCCGAAATATTCCGCCACGGTGTTGAGAATTTTTTCCGTGGTGATGATGCGGTCGCTGTCGGATTCCGTGATCATATCCTTGAGCGCCGCCTCCGCAATCTCGACGGTCGCCTTGCTGTCCGAAAGCCGTGCGTAGGCGATCACGCGGGTGAGCGCTCCCTCCAGCTCACGGATGTTTGCCGTGATGTGGTTGGCGATGTAGCGGTATACGGCATCGTCGATATTATAATGGCCGTTTTCCTCTGCCTTTTTGCGCAGGACCGCAATGCGGGTCTCGTAATCCGGGGCAGAAATGTCTGCGATCAGTCCCACCGAAAAGCGCGAGCTGAGCCGCTCCTCCAGCGTGGTGAAATCCTTCGGAGGCTTATCGGAGGAAATGACGATCTGCTTGTTCTTTTCGTACAGGTTATTAAAGGTATGGAAAAACTCTTCCTGGGTGCTCTCCTTACCTATAATAAACTGGATGTCGTCGATCAGCAGAACATCTACATTTCGGTACTTCTCCTTGAAGGCGATGTTCGTATTATTATGGATGGCATCGATCAGCTCGCTGGTGAATTTCTCGCTGGTCACATAGAGAACGCTTTTCGTGGGATCCCTCTGCAGAATCTCGTGGGCGATGGCCTGCATCAGATGCGTTTTGCCCAGCCCTGCGCCGCCGTAGATGAACAGCGGGTTGTAGCTGGTCGGCTTTTCGGCAACGGCAATGGCTGCGGCCAGCGCAAATTTGTTGTTGCTGCCCTGCACAAAGGAATCAAAGGTATATTTGGGATTCAGGTTTGCGCTGGCGATGGCGGAGGCATAGGTGCTGATCTTCGGGGACAGGCGTTCCCTGGTGTAGTTGAGCTGCTCCTTGGAGAGATCCTCGGGTACGATGAAGCGGAATCTGCAGTCAAAATGCAGCAGCTTAAGCACGGCGCTCCGAAAAAGCTTCTCATAATGATTCTTGAGGTAGTCGATCGACATCGCGTATTTCCACTCGGGATAGATGACGTATACCTCATTGCCTTCCACGCGATTAAATTCCAGAGGCTCGATCCAGGTGTTGTAGGCAACATCGGAGATCTGACTGCTGACCTCTGCCTTGATTTTGTCCCAGTTTTCGTAGACCTTCGCGTCCCAGTCTTCGTAAGTCTGTTCGTTCATAAGTACCCCCAAAGGCTTTTCACTCCGGAAAGAGCTTATCCTTTACGGAGTCAGCCGCCGGTGAAGTTTATTCTATCAGACTCGTGGGGATAATTCAAGCGGCTGTCAACACTCCGGGAAAACTGTCCCCATCGTGGGGATAAATCAGGTGGATAAACCGGGAAAAGAGAATCGGATAAATGTGGATAAAGGGGATAATACGGGTGACAAAACGGAATCACCGACGGAAAAGGGAGAAATCGTGCACGGCATGGGGATGAGAAACAGAGAAATCCACCAGATTCTCCTCCGGACAGAAAATCGCGAAACGCTTGAATCCGGCGGGTTTTCGAAGGGACTCGAAAAGTTATCCACCGAGTTATACACAATACTGTGGACAATGTGGATAACTCAATCGCAGGCGGAGCCATCCTGTGGATTTCGTGGGAATACCGGCGGGGGAAAAGCAGAATTGAACAAACAGGGGGGAAAGACTGGGGATAAGGGAGTCTGTGGCGATGATACGTTCCTTCCAATAAAATGGCTGTACCCATCCGGGGATAAAATTGTGGATGATTTTTTTCCGGGACCTGATAGGGTCGGCTTTCCCTGCCTTCCCGGCAGGATGGAAGCGCCCTGGTCTGTCAGGGAACTCAGGAATGGAACGGTGCGGAATGCGCCTCAGTTTGCGGAAAATCCGCTGTCAAATGACCAAAGATACTTGACGAAAATCCTTCGGATGACTTATAATTCCAAAGATGTCCGGATTTTGTTTCATCGAATTCAGGGATGAAAAAGCACCGGAGATGGTGGAAACAGTATTTCCGGGATATTTCATTCAGTTTATTTAGGTAAGGAGGTGTTCGGTCATGAGAAAAGGCACAATGACATGGCAGCCGAAGGCAAAGTCTGACGCCAGAGTCCACGGATTCCGTCAGAGAATGAGAACAAAGAACGGCAGAAAAGTTCTTTCAGCCAGAAGGGCAAAGGGCAGAAAGAAGATTGCCTGAATCAAAAAAATTCGGTAATAACTCTCAGGGTGGCTGTCTCACGCTTTGTCAGTCCGGATTGCGTCCGTCGGGCGCAGGACTTTCGGAAGGTAAGGCATCCGCCCTGTTGTGCGTTTATGGGACCGGGAGGTTGGCATCGGATGGGTTCGATTCACTCACTGAAAAATAACAGAGAGTTCTGCAGGGTCTATACATCCGGGCGGAAATCTGTCGACAGGCTTCTGGTGATATACGCGGCGGCGAATGGCCGGGAGGATACCCGAATCGGAATATCTGTCAGCAAAAAGGTGGGCAACAGCGTTGTGCGCCACCGGGTAACCCGGGTGATCCGCGAATGCTGCAGGCTTCACCAGAAGGAACTGAAACAGGGACTGGACATCGTAATTGTTGCCAGAATGCCGGCAAAGGAACAGGGATTACTGGAAATTGAACGTGCTTTTTTTCACGCGGGGAGGATTCTGAAAATTTTTGCGTCCCCCGGCGCGTGACCGAATCTGTCAAACTTCCTGAAACGGAATGAGCTGAGAAGAGAAGAACATGAAGAAATTTCTGATTGCGTGTATTCGCTTTTATCAGAAGCATCTGTCGCGGCTCAAAGGAAGACCCACCTGTATTTACACACCGACGTGTTCCCAGTATGCGGCGGAAGCCATTGAGAAATACGGAGCCCTGAGGGGCTCCCTTCTTGCCATCTGGAGAATTCTTCGCTGCAATCCGTTTGCAAAAGGTGGATACGACCCTGTGCCGTAGGCACCGCGCTGACGTTCAGACGCGGAATATCTCACAGCGGGCATTGCCCCGCAGGGAGGGCAGAACTTGGAATTTCTAACGCTTACCCAGAGCAACTGGTTCATCATCGGGCCGATCGCAAAACTGCTCGGTTTTCTGATGAACTGGATCTACGAATTTCTGGACCTGATCGGGATCCCGAACATCGGTATCGCGATCATTCTTTTCACGATCATCATCAAGGCACTGATGCTTCCCCTTTCGATCCGTCAGCAGAAATTCTCCAAACTGAACACGGTGATGGCGCCGGAGCTTCAGGCCGTTCAGGAGAAATACAAGAACCTTGACCGGACCAGCCCGAAGTACAACCAGATGCTCATGCAGCAGCAGGATGAGATGAAGGAAGTCTACCAGAAATACGGGACCAGCCCCACAGGCGGCTGCGTGCAGCTTCTGATTCAGATGCCGATTCTCTTCGCCCTGTATCAGGTTATCTACAAGATTCCGGGCTATGTCCGGAAGATTTATAACATCTACCGGCCGGTGGCGGAGGGCCTGACCGGCATCTCCGGTTACTGGACGGAGGAACTGCAGACGCTTGCGTCGCAGAATCAGGTGTCCGTCAGCAAGTTTGAGGGATATACGGATGCGCAGAAGATCAATCATATCATTGATATGTTTTACAACTTCAGCAAATCCGAGTGGAAGCAGTTCACCGATCTGTTCCCGCAGCTGACCGATATGATCAACCAGGCACTGCCGCAGATCAACCGCATCAACTATTTCCTCGGCACAGACCTGGCGACACCGCCCAGCCAGCAGCTGTGGCCGGGCATCTTCATCCCGATCCTTGCCGGCCTCACCCAGTGGCTGAGCACCAAGATGGTGGACCAGCCGCAGACGGGCAATGACGACAATGGAACGGCCGCGACAATGAAGACCATGAACATCATCATGCCGCTGATCTCCGTTGTCTTCTGCTTTACGCTGTCCGCAGGTCTCGGCGTTTACTGGATTGCCTCGGCTGTGGTGCAGATCATCATTCAGCTGATTGTCAACAAGTACATGGAGACGGTCGACATCGGCAAGATGGTGGAGGAAAACGTGGAGAAGGCCAACGCAAAGCGCGTGAAGAGAGGGCAGAAACCCATCCGTGCGCGGGCTGCCATGAATGTTCACACCATCGAGGAGCAGGAGAACGCCAGAAAGCAGCAGGAGACCGAGACGAAGGAGCGCGCGAGTGCCCAGATCCAGAAGTCTACCGAATATTACAGAAGCACCAATACCAAATCCGGAAAGCTTGCTTCCCGGGCCGGCATGGTGCAGCAGTACAATGAAAAGCACGAGAAGAACAGGAAGAAATAATCCCGGGGGATTTGACTGCTGTTATTGGGGGTAATATTGCTATGGCAGAAAATGAGTATAAGACCTACACAGGGAAAAATGTGCAGGAAGCTCTCGCGGCTGCGCTCAGGGATCTTCAGGGATCGGAGGAAGAAATCGAGTACGATGTCCTGGAGAAGGGCACCAGCGGATTCCTCGGGTTCAAGGCGCGTCCGGCGGAAATCCGCGCCCGTCGCAGAAAGAGCGAGCTGGAGCTGGCGATGGACCGCGGCAGGACATTCCTGGAGGACGTATTCCGCGAGATGGGCCTGACGGTTGCGATCGACATGCAGGCGGATGAGGCGGAAAAAGTCATTTCCATCAATCTCTCCGGGGAAAAGATGGGCGTCCTGATCGGAAAGCGCGGTCAGACGCTGGATTCCCTGCAGCATCTGGCGGCACTGGTGATCAACCGCGGCAATGAGGATTATTTCCGAGTGAAGCTTGATACCGAGAATTATCGGGAGAGGCGGAAGGAAACGCTGGAAATGCTCGCGAAAAACGTTGCTTCCCGCGTGGCGCGCACCAGAAAACCGGCTGCCCTGGAGGCGATGAATCCGTACGAGCGCCGCATCATCCATATGGCGCTGCAAAATGACAAATATGTGACCACAAAGAGCGAGGGCGAGGAGCCCTACCGCCATGTGGTGGTGCTTCTGAAGAAGGATGCGCCTCTGCCGAAATACAGCGGTTATGACGGCGCAGGCGGAAGGCGGGGCGGGCGCCGCGGATACGGCGGCCGCAGATATTCCGGCGGTTCGGAATCCCGCAGAAATTATTCCAGCTTTGCCGACACCGTGGAAGGAAAGGGAGAGACGGACGGATATACCGATGCGCCCTATTTCCGCTCTGACAAAGATGAGACCGGTTCCGACGGGGAATCATCCGGAGGAGCCTGCAACCGGGAAATCTATTGACAAAAAAGAATCCCGGGTCCATAATGATGCCGGTCCGTGAAAGCGGACCGGCATTGATTTATGATCCCTGAAATTCGCTGATGGGAAGCATGCCAGCGTTTGCGGAAGGCACAGAGAGCCCGGTGTGGTGAGAACGGGTGCGGAAGAAACGATGGATATCATCCCTGAGAAGCAGACTGAAAATTTCCGACCGGAGAAGCCGTTTTCTGGAAGCCGGTGTCGGATGCAGTAAGTCTCGCCGGATTCCTCCGTTATCGGGAATGCGCATGATGGTGCGTACAGAGTGTCGCGGAAAAGCATCTGACCGGATTTTTCTCCGGAGAGGATTCCAGATCCGCGGAATAAGGGTGGTACCGCGGAATAATCTGTCTGGATTCATTTCGTCCCTTGGAGTATGCCATGGAAACATGGCAGCTCCAGGGGGCTTTTTTTGTGCGCAGGATTCTGTGTATGGTCCGGCGGATGCCGGACCCGGCACATATGGTGCCGGGATCTGATGTTTCCCGGATCAAATTCCGCGCGGCAGAGGGTACAGTCTCTCTCGCGTCAGAAAAGCCCCCCGCAGTCAGCCGGCATTTTCAGGAAAGGAAGGAGCCATGAAAGCGTACCGGAAATTCATGAATGCAGTGACGAAAATCGAAGAGTTCGTTCTCTGCGCCGCAATGATTCTTGTTCTCGTTCTGACATTCGGAAATGTCATTGCCAGAAAGGTCTTCATGCATTCGTGGGGATTCACTGAGGAAATCACGGTGGCGGTGTTTGTCCTGATCTCCATGCTCGGATCGGGTGTGGCCGCGCAGGAGGACGGCGGCCTGGTCGGCCTCAGCCTGATTCCGGACCGGGTGGGCCCGCGGAGCCGGAAGATTCTGCGGCTCATCTCATGGATCTGCAGCATGATTTATTCCGCGGTGCTGACCTGGGAGGGTATCGGCAGAATGATCGCAGACCATACACTGACCCCGATTCTCCACATTCCCAAGATGTGGTTCTGGCTGTTCATCGTTGTCGGCGGAATCTCCCTGCTGCTGCATCTGACCTGTAACTTCATCCATGCGATGAGGGGAGCAGAGCAGAAAACAGTGCCGGAGGCAGCAGACAGACCGGTATCCGAAGCGGTGAACCGTCCGGTATCGGAAGCGGAAAGCCGCACCTTGGCGGAGAAAAAAATGCAGGATGCGAAGCCATCCAAAATGAGTGATCCGTCCGGCGCTCCGAGAGCGAAATCCGGACAAGAAGGAGGGAAGAGGCAATGATCACGGCGATTCTTTTTGGTTCCTTTTTTGTTCTTCTCCTGATCGGAATGCCGATTGCGCTCTGCCTGGGGCTGTCCTCCATGTGCGCCATCCTCTATGCCGTTCATTTTGTGCCGCAGTATCAGTCGCTCACGCTTTCCATCATCGCGACCAACACCTATACGGGCATTGCAAAGTTCCTGCTGCTTGCCATTCCGTTCTTCGTTCTTTCCGGAAACATCATGGCAAAGGCCGGCATCTCCAAGCGCCTGGTCAGCTTCATTGACGATCTGATCGGCCATATCCGGGGCGGCATGGCCATGACCTGCGTCGTGGTCGCCTGCTTTTTCGGCGCGATTTCCGGGTCCGGTCCGGCGACGGTTGCCGCGCTGGGCGCTGTCCTGGTGCCGGCGATGATTGCCTCCGGCTTCTCCGCCTCCTTCTCCGAGGCGCTGCTGGCAGCCTCCAGTTCGATTGCCATCGTGATTCCGCCGTCCATCGCCTTTGTGGTCTATGCGTCGATTGTCGGTGCGAACGTGGGCGATATGTTCATGGCCGGTATTCTTCCCGGTATTCTGATGGGTGCGGCGCTCTGTGTGGTCGTCGCCATCGAGGCTAGAAGGAAAAATATCCGCCCGGTCCATGAGAAGAGATCGGCAAAGGAGCGTTTCCACAGCTTCCGCAGTGCCTTCTGGGGGCTTCTCATGCCGGTGATCATCCTCGGCGGCATCTACGGCGGCATTTTCACCCCAACCGAGGCGGCGGCGGTCTCCGTTGTCTACGGGCTTCTGATCGGCATGTTCGTCTACAAGGAGATCACCTGGCGGGATCTGCCCGGCCTTCTGGTGGATTCGGCAAAGACCTCGGGCGGGATTCTTCTGATTGTGGCATCCGCCTCCCTGTTCTCCTACTGCTGCACGATGTTCGGGATTTCTTCCGCTGCACAGGCGCTGCTGGCATCGGTTTCGACCAACCGGGTGATCTTCCTGCTTCTGGTCAATGTGATTTTCCTGATCGCGGGCTGCTTCATTGATGCCAACTCGGCGATGTATATCTTCATCCCGGTCATGGCACCGGTGGCGCAGCAGCTGGGTTACAGCCTGATTGCGTTCGGCGTGCTGGCAACGGTCAACCTTGCGATCGGGCAGGTGACACCGCCGGTCGGCGTCAACCTGTTTGTGGCGATGGGGCTGAAGGTCAAAGATTCGGCGAGAAGCCTGAAGGAGAAGACGGAGCGTCTGGTCGAGGTGACGCTGCCGAGGATTTCCCGCGCGGTGATGCCGATGGTGGCAGCCTGCCTCGCGGTGCTGATGGTTGTGACCTATTGTCCGCAGATCAGCCTGCTGTTTGTGCATGACACGTCGACAGGCACGGGCAGCGCATCGGAGATTACGGAGAACGGCCTGACCTACCATGATTACGAGGATTCGGGCTCCTATGACGCCGGAAACAATGCGGCCTCGTACACCGGCACCGACCCGTGGCCGGAGACGACATGGAACTTTGACTGCTCTCCGGGGGATGCGTGCACCTGGGCGCAGGCGGGATATTATTTCAACGCGCTGATGCAGCAGTCCACTGGCGGTAAATTCAAGGTGGATGTATACGCGGGAGAACAATTGACCAACGGCGACCAGGTGGCGGGGATTCAGGCGCTGATGGACGGTGATACGATTCAGTGCTCCCTGCACTCCAACCTGATTTACGCCAACTTTGATCCGAGATTCAATGCGGTTTCCCTGCCCTTCCTGTACAGCAATTACGCGGATGTGGATGAGGTGCTGCAGGGGGCCGGCGGCCAGGAGATGAAGGATGCGCTGGCAGAGTACGGCCTGGTCTGTGAGGGAATCGGTGAGAACGGATTCCGGCAGCTGACCAATTCGCGGCATGCGGTGAAGTCCATCGATGACCTGAAGGGACTGAAGATCCGCATCTGCTCCAATGACCTGTGCGCAAAGATCTATGAGGCATGGAACTGCAGTGCAACCGCAATGAACTGGTCGGAGACCTACACGGCCCTGCAGCAGGGGACCATCGACGGGCAGGAAAATCCGGAGACGTCCATCGACTCGGCCTCCGTGCAGGACGTGCAGAGCAATATCTCCCTGTGGAATGCCTATTATGACTGCATCTTCTTCTGCATCAACGAAAAGGCCTACAATGCCTTCACGGACGAGCAGAAGCAGGTGATCGATGAAAATGCCCGCAAGGCGGTCGAATATCAGAAGGCCATCAACCGTGCGGATGTGGAGACCCTTGTGGACGAATGGAAGACCTCTGGGGTCATGACCGTCACCACGGCGGAGGAGATGGACCTGACGGGTCTGAAGGAAGCCTCCGAGAGCGTGTATGACTGGTATGAGAAGCAGCTGTGCGCCGAGAAGGGTATGAGCGAGGAGGAGGCAAAGAACTTTGTGAACGCATTCCGGATGGCACAGACGGATGAAGAAAAGACGGAAAGTGAATCTGAATCGGCCGGGAATCAATAAAATTCCGCTGCCGGAAACAGATTCTTCTGCAGGGAGGGATGGATCTGGTCATCTGTGAGGGTGGATTCCATCCCGGCAGCTTCTTCTGCGGGATGATTCCTTTCTGCAATCTGGTTTCCATTGGCAAAAGCTGATATAATAAATCTCTGCCCGACTGGCGGTGCCGGCCGGGCAGAGATTTTTTGTGCGCCCGTCGGCCGTCGGTCTGACTGCACAGAGAAGGCTCAATCCATCGCCTGTCACCGACGGTATTTTCTGCTGCTGTGCGGCTTTCGGGAGAGGAATTTAACGTCTGTTGCAGTGCTGTTTTCGGAGGAGAAATCTTTCGGCATACTGGCAGCTTCGCGATCGCGATCGGGATGTACAGCCTCGGGAATTGTTTCAGCCGTCCCGGTGAGGGCCTTCGACATGCCGCGATCGGATATCGTATCGGAATTTGTTTTTGGAAAGGGGAGGGAGACATGGCTGACTATGAGCGGACCATCGCGGCGGTCTCTTCGGGACTGACAGAGAGCGGAATTAGTGTGATCCGCATCAGCGGACCGCGGGCGCTTGAAGTCGCAGACCGGGTTTACCGCAGCCCGGGCGGCAGAAAGAAATTGTCGGAGCAGAAAACGCATACGATTCATTACGGCCATGCTGTGGCGGCGGACGGGAGCGTTCTGGATGAGGTGCTGGCTTCCGTGATGCGGGCGCCGAAAACCTATACCCGTGAGGACACGGTAGAACTGAACTGCCATGGCGGCGTGCTGGTCACCCGGAAGGTCCTGGAAGCTCTTTTCCGCGCCGGCGCCGAGCCCGCGGAACCGGGAGAATTCACGAAGATGGCCTATCTCAACGGCCGGATCGATCTCTCCCAGGCGGAGGCCGTGATGGATGTGATCCGTGCGCAGAATGACTTTGCGCTCTCTTCGTCGGAGTCCCAGCTCTCCGGAAGCATCTCCCGGAAGGTTCGTCATTTCAGGGACATCATTCTGGATGTCACCGCACAGATCGAAGCGGCACTGGACGATCCGGAGCATTATTCGGTGGATTCATTCCGCGAATCGGCGCAGCAGTCGATCCGGGAAGTCCGCGCGGAGATGGCGCAGCTTTCGGAGAGCTTTTACGACGGGAAAGTCCTGAAGGAAGGGATCCGGACGGTCATCCTCGGGAGACCGAATGCGGGAAAATCCTCCCTGCTCAACACATTTTACGGTGGTGACCGGGCGATTGTCACAGAAGTGCCCGGCACAACCAGGGATCTTCTGGAAGAGAGCGTGCGCTGGAGCGGGTTGAGTTTTCTTCTCACGGATACGGCCGGCCTGCGGGAGACAGAGGACAAGGTGGAAAAAATCGGCGTGGATCGGGCCAGAAATGCGGCCAGACAGGCGGATCTCATCCTGTATCTGATTGACAGCACGGAAAGCAGGGAAGATTTTTCCAGTGAGGACAGGGATGCGCTGGCCAGCCTCTCAGGCAGAAAATGCATTGTCCTTCTCAACAAGACGGACCTGGCCGGGGAGGCGTGCGCGGTGGAGGAAGAAAAGAGGCTTCGGGAAATCTTTCCGGATTTTCCGGTTCTTTCGATCTCTGCCCGGGAGGGCCTGGGCATTGAGAAATTGAAAAAGAGGATGGCAGAGCTGTTCCTGAACGGAAAGATCGCGTATAATAACGAGGTCATACTGACCAATGAACGGCAGAAGATGTGTCTGGATGACGCGCTGCAGAGCATCGACCTGGTTCTTGACAATTTCGATGCCGGAATCCCGGAGGATCTTCTGACGGTGGATCTGATGGATGCTTACCGGAGCCTGGGAAAGATCATCGGCGAAGAAGTCGAGGATGACCTGGCGGACCGGATCTTCGAAAAGTTCTGTATGGGGAAATGAGTGTGCGGCCGGCATTGCGTCCGGATCAGGATGGAGCGGAATACATGCCTTTTGTAGAAGAAACATATGATGTTGTTGTTGCGGGGGCCGGGCATGCCGGATGTGAGGCGGCGCTGGCCTGTGCAAGACTGGGCTTGGAAACGATCGTTTTCACGGTCAGTGTGGACAGTATCGCCATGATGCCCTGCAATCCGAATATCGGAGGCACCTCAAAAGGGCATCTGGTGCGGGAAATCGACGCGCTGGGCGGCGAAATGGGCGTGAATATCGACAAGACCTTCATTCAGTCCAAGATGCTGAACACTTCCAAGGGGCCTTCGGTGCATTCGCTCCGTGCGCAGGCGGACAAAAGGGACTATTCCCAGCAGATGCGCCATACCCTGGAAAATACGGATCATCTGACCGTCCGGCAGGGAGAGGTCGCGGAGATCATCACGGAAGACGGGAAGATTACGGGCTGCCGGATGGTTACGGGGGCGGTATATCACTGCCGGTGCATGGTGATTGCAGCGGGGGTATATCTGAACGCGAAGTGCATCACGGGTGAAGTGAATACCTATACCGGGCCGAACGGTCTCATGGCCGCCACGCACCTGACAAAATCTCTGATGGAACATGGTATTGAGATGAGACGGTTCAAGACGGGAACGCCGGCGAGAGTGGATCGGAGAAGTATTGATTTTACCAAATTAATCGAACAAAAGGGCGACGAACCGGTCATTCCCTTCTCCTTCACCACCGATCCGGCGTCTGTCCAGAAGCCGCAGGTCTCCTGCTGGCTGACCTATACCAACGAAAAGACGCACCAGATCATCCGTGACAATCTGGACAGGTCCCCTCTTTATTCGGGAAAAATCAAAGCGAAGGGCCCCAGATACTGTCCGTCGATCGAAGACAAGGTAGTGCGCTTTGCCGACCGCGACCGGCATCAGGTATTTATTGAGCCGGAGGGGCTGTATACCAACGAGATGTATCTGGACGGTATGTCCAGCTCGATGCCGGAGGATGTCCAGTATGCCATGTACCGGACGGTTCCCGGGCTGGAGCATGTCAGGATTGTGCGGGATGCCTATGCGATTGAATATGACTGCATCAACCCGAAACAGCTGAAACCGACGCTGGAGTTCAAGAGCATTTCCGGCCTGTTCAGTGCGGGGCAGTTCAACGGCAGTTCCGGGTACGAGGAGGCCGCCGCACAGGGAATTCTTGCGGGAATCAATGCTGCAATGAAAGCCCTGGGCAGGGAGGAACTGGTTCTGGACCGCTCCCAGGCCTACATCGGTGTTCTGGTGGATGATCTTGTGACCAAGGAAAGCGTCGAGCCCTATCGGATGATGACGTCGCGGGCGGAATACCGGCTTCTGCTGCGGCAGGATAACGCCGATCTGCGGCTGACGGAAATCGGACACCGGATCGGCCTGATTTCGGAAGAGCGATACCAGAAATATCTCGATAAAAAGAAAAATATTGAAGAGGAAATTGAACGATTAAAATCATATACGGTCGGCGGTACGAACCAGGTGCAGGAGTTTCTGGACAGGAACGGAAGCACCAGACTTCTGTCGGGCTGCACTCTGGCGGAACTTCTCAAACGGCCGGAGCTGACCTATGAAAAACTGGAGGAAATTGATCCGGAGCGTCCGGCGCTTCCCGCAGATGTATGCGAGCAGGCGGAAATCGAGATCAAATATGAGGGATACATCGCAAGGCAGAAGCGGCAGGTCGAGGAATTCCGGAAACTGGAGAACAAAAAACTTTCTACAGAAATAGATTATTCATCGATCAAAAGCCTGAGACTGGAAGCCGCGCAGAAACTGAATGACTACAAGCCGTCCTCCATCGGGCAGGCGTCGCGGATTCAGGGTGTTTCCCCGTCCGATATTTCTGTACTGCTGGTCTGGCTGAAAAACAGACAGAGCCGGAAGGGGAAGGACTGACAGGCCGGAAGAAAAGGCGATAAGAAGAAAGGAAAAGACGAATGGATCAGAAAGAACAGGAGCTCTGCATCCGGGACGCAATGAACAGCATCCATGTTTCGCTGGATGATCAGCAGGTTGGTCAACTGCAGAAATATTATGAGATGACCGTCGAAAAGAATCAGGTCATGAATCTGACGGCCATCACAGAGTTTCATGATTTTGTGATCCGGCACTTTCTGGATTCCCTGCTGTTTTCCGACCGGATCCTGGAGAAATTTACCCGGAAGGATCTCTCCGTGATTGATGTGGGAACCGGGGCGGGCTTTCCCGGAATTCCGCTGAAGATTGCATATCCGGCACTGAAGGTTACTCTGCTGGATTCCCTGAACAAGAGGCTGCTGTTTCTGAATGACGTGATTTCTGCCATCGGCCTGGAGAATACCTCGACGGTTCATTACCGGGCGGAGGACGGCGCGAGGGACCGGCTGCTCCGGGAGAAATATGATCTCGCTGTTTCCCGTGCAGTCGCCAATATGTCCACGCTCGCAGAGTACTGTATTCCCTATGTAAAACCGGGCGGGCTCTTTGTGGCATACAAGAGCGATTCCTCTGAAGAAGAACTAAAAAAATCAGAAAAAGTGATCGAGATGCTCGGCGGAAAAGTAGAGGAGGTTCTCACAGGAACCATTTCCGGTACGGATATCAACAGAAACATCATATTGATACGAAAGGTCAGGAATACCTCGAACCGATATCCGCGCAAAGCAGGGATCCCTTCCAGAGAACCGCTGTCATGAATATTCAGAGAACCGCTGAACAATTTCAGAGAATCACTGCTGTGAGCAGATTAACAGAACAACTGCGATAATTATCAAAATAATTAGAACATATGTTTCACCGGAATTATTACGAAAATGGAGATGACGGGAACAATTCGGAATCGGATTCTTTCCCGTCATATAGCTGCTGAGAGCTGCGGAGAACACAAAACAAACCTGCAGGCCTGTATGAAATAGCCGGAATGCCGCACATGAGACATTCCGGCTATTTTGTTTTTTTCAATTCTGGTGTGACAGAGATCTTTGAAATAACAGGGATCTGATCTGTCGTGCAAAAATAATAATGAAAATAATAGAATAAAATGAATAATACAGTACAAATAGTTTCTTTTCTACGCCATTTTATATAAACGAATGATATAGAAAAAATAATGGCACATAAAGAATACAGTCCGTTGTATGTAATTGATGTGCAATTAGAAATTTGCACTGATCAAATATTGGATGAATATCAGAAGCAGCAGCTCGAAATATCTGATAAAAATAAAAGGAAGAATACATACTGAAGAAACAAGGACGTAAAAACACATACTATAAGAAACAAAGAAATAACTCTTCGAATCGCACTAGACGATCGAATACCTGAAATGAATCATAAATACGTTAAAAATAGAAATATAAATACAGTTCGTGACTGAGCTTTAAAGAAAATGTTTAACGTGGAATATCAATACGCAGCAGCAGGACCAATTGAAAACATATAATAATCGAAATGTTCCAAGTGGAACATAGGTAGGTTGAAGAATAGCGAACAGCACTAAGGGGGAATGTTCCACGTGGAACATTGGTAAGTTAAAGGATAGCGAGCAGCATTAAGGGGGAATGTTCCACGTGGAACATTGGTAAGTTAAAGGATAGCGAGCATCATTAAA
>OMZJ01000012.1 GCA_900315495.1 uncultured Lachnospiraceae bacterium | reverse complement strand
TATAAGAGGATGTTGAGAGGATGAAGATCGGAATTCTTACATACTACGGAGTGCATAATCATGGAGCGGTACTTCAGGCTAATGCACTGAAGAGCGTTCTTGAAACGCAAGGGCATGATGTGAAGTTTCTGACCTTCGATCGCAGCTACGAATACATCACAGCGGAACAAACTAAGAAGTATAAAATCAGCCCTGCCAGCATTGGATATTACGCGAAATATATGACACAAAAGGGTGTCGGGAATATCGTCTACAACCTCGAGAAGAGCAAAACGCTGAAGGAATATCGCCAGACACATTTTGATCTTTCCACGCCGTATGATCAGTTCGACGGCGATGCCATTATCATTGGCAGTGACGAGGTTTTTAGTCTTGAAATTGGATTTAATCCTATTCTATATGGCTTAGGTTTGAAATGCAATAAGGTTCTGAGCTATGCTGGATCTTTTGGCCCTACGACGATTGAAGATGTTGATAGACTCGGAAAAAGGAAGAAGATTACGGAAGGTCTGAGCGGCATGACAGCGATCAGTGTCAGGGATCAGAACTCTCAAGTTGTGGTGAAGGAACTGACAGGAAAGGATGTCCCGCTTGTCTGTGATCCGGTTATTCTTTATGGATACAAGAAGGAGATGGGCAAGAAGCACGACAGCGATTATATCCTTGTCTATGCCTACGATGGCCGGATGAATGACGCTGATGAAGTGCAGAAAATCAAGGCATTTGCCAAGGCTCATCACAAGAAACTTTATTCTGTCGGCTACCATCATAAGTGGTGTGATCGAAATGTAAACGTCAGCCCTGATCAGTTACTACAGTCGATTAATAATGCGTCCTTTGTCATCACGGATACATTCCACGGTTCTGTCATGTCCATCATCTGTAACACACCGATGGCGGTCATGCTGAGAAACAATTCAAATAAGCTGCGATACCTGCTCTCTGAATATGGACTGTCAGATCAGATTGTTGACGATTTCAGTGAGTTGGACGGAGCAGCAGGCAACAAGATAGATTTCAATGAGGTCAATCGGAAGGTTCAGGAGAGGAGAACTTACTCAATGAACTATCTGGTTGGGACACTGGAGAAGTAAGTATGCTGAAGGTTGATTATGAACATTGCACAGGGTGCGGAGCTTGTGTCCAGCATTGCCCGAAGCAGTGTATATCATGGAAAGCAGGAGAGTTTGGCTTTCGGTATCCGATAATCGACGAGAAGACCTGCATCGACTGTCATCTCTGTGAAAAGGTCTGCCCGATTGATAAGGAGCTCAAAAAACCAGAGGACCAGAAAGTATATGCTGTTGTCAATTCGGATAAGGAGACCTTGCTTCATAGCACAAGTGGCGGTGCTTTTTCTGCTATTGCAGAGTCTATCCTCTCTGATGGTGGTGTTGTCTATGGCTGCAGCATGGAGGATGGTTTCCAGGTCAGACACATCAGAGTATCAACATCGGAGAATCTCCAGAAGCTACGCGGCTCAAAGTACGTTCAGAGCAATACTGGTACGACTTTCAAGCATGCCGAAGAAGATCTCAGGGCAGGCCTGAAGGTTCTGTACTCTGGAACGCCCTGCCAGATTGCAGGACTGCAGAACTACCTTGGTAAGGAGTACGACAATCTTCTGACGGTTGATATTGTATGTCATGGTGTCGGATCGCAGGCGTATTTTGACAAGTTTATGGACGATCTGAGACGAAGATACGGCGACGTACAGGACGTAAGATTCAGAGACAAAAAGTATGTGGGATGGTCCTGTGGCGGCGTCGTCGTCTCTCTCTCGCCAAATAAAGAAAAAACGGAGCAGCCTTTCTACAATCACGAGAATTACTACTACAGCTACTTCCTGTCAGGTGATATCTATCGGAAATCTTGTTATGCATGCAAGTATGCAAATGCTATGCGGCAGGGCGACATAACGCTGGGTGATTTCTGGGGAGTGGAAGCACTGAAGCTGCCGATAGACTCCTATAACGGCTGTTCTCTGATGATTGTAAATACTGAAAAAGGCAAGATGTTTGTTAATGATATTGAAGGAGTGAAGAAGGTCGAAGCAACAGTAGAGGATGCTGTGCGCCATAATGATCAGCTGAGTCATCCGTCAAAACTTCCGGAAATCCGTCAGCAAAGGCTTGAAGAATACAATAAGCTGGACGGACTTCAAATCCAAAAAAATTATCTTGAAACACATAAAAAGGGTATCATCAGGGGAAAGATCAAGGTTATGATACCAAAGAAGTTAAGAGCGAAACTTAGGGGAATATAATAGGGAAAGCCCATGAACTTTCAGAATGTCAATAATAATAAAACAATCCTGATGGATGTATTCAATACCATAGTTATTCGATCCATTCCAGATGAAAAGGTAAAATTACTATGGGCGGAACAGATAGTAAATTCATACAAGCTGAATATTACTCCAAGGACTTTATTCGAAGAACGAGTATCATTTGAAAGAATTAGTAGTGCTTTGTCGTCAGCGAAATGGCATACTCGTCAGTGTGAAATCACTTGGGTTCTGAAGAAAATATGGAAAAAATATAGTATACATTCATCTTCATTAAAGGAGTTTTTAAGCCAATCCCGTAAAATAGAGTTGGAGATTGAATTAGAGAATGATGTCATAAATCCAGAATGGCTTTTATGGATAAATAAAAAAAATATTAAAGATATAATTCTTGTCTCTGATTACTATTACGGTGCCGAATATTTGAGAGATTTGCTAACTGGCTTGGGAGCACCTTTGGCTAGTATCAGTGATATTTTTGTTTCATGTGAATATCATAAAACTAAAAAAGAAGGGACGTTATATAGCGCGGTATTAGCCACAAACCATTTAGATCCTTCCGATTGTCTGATGATAGGAGATAACAAGCAGTCTGACTATCTCAATGCGAAAAGCAAAGGTATAGATGCCATATTGCTTGATAATGAAAAGATAAATTGGCCTTACTGTAAACCAAAAGATACCCAGACGTATATCTCAAAGAATTTTGATGATTCTGCTTTTCAGAGAATTAGTTTTTTGTTTTATGAGTTTATATACAAATTGTATAATGCACTCAAAGAGAAACGACAAGATACGGTATTGTTCTTTTCTAGAGAAGGTGAATTCCTAATACAATTATTCCGCGCCTATCAGGATGTGATTGGGGACCACACTATTACAGCACATTATTTTTGCGTATCAAGACAAGCTACGTATCTGCCATCGTTAAAAAATTATAAGGAAGTTGATCTTAATAAATATAAAGTAGCGGATGGAAAAATCTCGGTAGATTATTTGACCTATGATTTGAGCATTCAGGAAGCGAGACAGTGGCGAGAAATATTTCCAACGGGATATATCACAGAAGAAGAATTTCAAAAATCCAAAGACTTTGAAGAAGTAATAAATGCTGAAATAGAAAGTCAGAGAGTCGATTTTATTACTTATCTCCACTCATTCGGTGTAAATACATCTAAGTCGTTTTCAATAGTGGATATTGGGTACCTGGGAAAGGCACAAAATCATATATATAGTCTGTTTCATGAAGAAGTTGCCATTAATGGATTTTATCTGTTCCTGATGAAATCGCATTATAAAGTTGATGAAAGAAACAAAAAATATGGATTAATATTTGATGAGTATGTAGGCGACCATCAAAATTGCTACTGTATGAATAAAGGCATTTTAGAGGATATCCTTCTTGCTTCACACGGGAGCACAAGAAAATATATAAAAGATAAGGGGAAAG
>OMZJ01000114.1 GCA_900315495.1 uncultured Lachnospiraceae bacterium | reverse complement strand
TAGTTAAGTTAAATAAAGTACTGTCACAGGGCTTCAGTAACACCCTGGGTGATCGCGGCCGGCCGCATCCGGCTGTCTCCGGGGAGTGCAAGTGAAAGGATTCTGTTGGAATGAAACATTTTCAGAGGGGGCATTCCGGACAGGGCGGAACCGCATCCGCCGCTGTCTTTTCCAGGGAGCAGACGCACCAGATGTTCCGCGAGGCGGTCGAAATGGCGTGGCCTGCGGTGATCGAGAGTTTTTTCGTCTCCCTGGCGGGCATGATCGACACGATGATGGTTTCGTCGATGGGAAGCTACGCCGTGGCTGCTGTCGGTCTGACCAATCAGCCCAAATTCATCGGACTGGCCCCGTTCTTTGCGATCAATGTCGCGGTCTCCGCGCTGGTCGCACGCCGCAAAGGGGAGAATAATCAGCGCTCGGCCAATGAGACGCTCCTGTCGGCGCTTCTGGTTGTGCTGGCCCTCTGTCTCTTTGTCAGCGTCTTCTTCGTCGTGTATGCCGAGCCGATCCTCCGGATCGCGGGAAGCAATGAGGATACCCATGCGCCTGCGGCCGCTTACTTCCGCATTATCATGGGCGGTACCTTCTTCAACGTAATCCAGATGCTCTTCAACGCGGCCCAGCGCGGCAGTGGAAATACGCGGATTTCCATGACCACCAATGTCGCGTCAAGCATCACCAACATCTGCTGCAACTATCTTCTGATCGGCGGCCACTTCGGATTCCCGGCTCTCGGCTGCACCGGCGCTGCCATCGCAACGGTTCTCGGAACTGTGGTCGGTGCGGCAATGAGCTTTGCGTCCCTCTTCCGGAAAAATTCCTATGTCAGCGTGCCCTATATCCTCCGCGAAAAAATCCGCACGCAGAAATATGACTTCCAGATCATCGGAAAGCTTTCCGCCAACATGCTGGTCGAAAACCTCCTGATGCGCATCGGGTTCCTCGTCACCGCATTTGTCGCGGCCCGCATCGGCACGGATGCCTTCGCGGCGCACAATGTCGGCATGAATCTTCTCGGCCTGTCCTTCTCCTTTGCGGACGGCATGCAGGCCGCCGGGGTTGCGCTCTCCGGCCAGGCGCTCGGCGCGGGAGAGAAGGAGAAGGCAAAGAAATACGGCAAAATCTGCCAGCAGATCGGGCTGTTTCTGTCTGTCTGCATCAGCGCAATCCTGCTCTTCGGCGGGCGGGCTATTTTCGGCCTGTTCTTCGACGAGCCGGACATCCTGGACATGGGTGTCATGATCTCACGGTTCATCTGTGTGATCACGTTCTTCCAGATCGCGCAGATCATCTACGGCGCGTGCCTCCGGGCGGCGGGCGATGTGCGCTATACGCTGGCGGCCTCGACCGTCTCCGTCACGCTGATCCGCTCCGCCGTGACGATCGTCCTGGTGTACGTTTTCCATCTGGGTCTTCTTGGCATCTGGCTCGGCGTCCTGTCCGACCAGTTCACCCGGTACCTTTTCATGAGCACCCGCTTCCGTCAGGGGAAATGGGTTGAGAACAAGTTCTGAGCGGAACTGCGGGAAACGTGCAGAGAAGAGCGCAGATGCGGAGAATCGCAGATTCCAGTCTTTCCCAATATATGCTCCGGTATCAACGGCAGATAAAGCCGATGATGCCGGGCATTTTTGTTGCCCGGGCAACGTACAGTACCATCCGCCTGTGGTAAATTTCTGATGGCTGAAAGAAGAGGACTTTCTGCAGGAAAGCACCGGAAGGTGCGGTAACGCCTCGTCACTTGCCGGCGGCCGCGGCGGAAAAGTCCCCGCGGACAGAATATGGGTTCCCGGCAGAGATGGAGACTGCGGCGGAATCGGATGCTGCGGCGGAATCGGATGCTGCGGCGGAATCGGATGCTGCGGCGAAATCGGATGCTGCGGCAGAATCGGGCAGCACAGCAGAGGCCGATATCACTGCAGAGTCTGGCAGGACGGAGAAAGAAGGTATGGATTCATGGCAGAAGAGATCATGACAGAGGAAGAGATCAGGAAGGAACTGACTGCAGATGAGAGAAACCAGTCGTATACGGAGCGGGGCATCTTCCCCGTGTTCCAGGTCAGCCCGGACGCGAAGATTCTGATCATCGGGCAGGCGCCCGGGAGAAAAGTGGAGCAGTCGGGGATCCCGTTTGCGGACCAGTCCGGCGACACCTTGATCCGCTGGATGGGGATCGACCGGGATACCTTCTATTCCTCCCACATCGCGATCATGCCCATGGATTTTTATTATCCCGGCAAAGGCAAGTCCGGCGACCTGCCGCCCAGAAAGTTCATTGCGCAGGAATATCATCCAAAGATCCTGCGCCTGATGCCGGACGTCCGGCTGACCATTCTGATCGGAAAGTACGCCATGGATTATTATCTGAGGGACAGGAAAAAGAAGAACCTGACCGAGACCGTCGCCGCGTATCAGGAATACCTGCCGGAATATTTTCCGATTGTGCATCCGAGTCCGCTGAACTTCCGCTGGCAGGCAAAAAATCCGTGGTTTGCGGAGCAAGTCGTGCCGCAGCTGCAGAAAATCGTACACGAAATCCTGCCGGAAGAAAGAGAATGACGGAAGCCCGCAACAGGCATACCGTCCTGATACCGTTGGAGGGAGCATCATACGGAGCGATCACGCGAATTGTATGCTCGCAGAATCGCGGGAACAGAATCCCTGCCCCATTCCGGCAGGCCATCTTTCAACAGAAATGCCAGGGACTGCCAGAGACAGAAAACAGGCCGGCGGGGCTGCATGGGACAAAGTCTCTGTATCATTTCGGCAGGCCGTCTGCTGACGGAATTGCCGGAGACAGAAAACAGGCCGGCGGGACTGCATGGAACAAAGCCATGCAGTCCCGCCGGTTCTTTCTTTGTTTATCTTTTTCTCTTAGCACCCTTATTGCTTCTGCGGAACCCGCTTCTCCCAGTGGCTCTTTGCGAAATAGATCGCCATGAGGAGGGAGCAGACCAGCCAGCCCGCCGGATAGCCGAAGGCGATGAGACGGATATTGATTGTGATGTGCGAAAGCACAAACAGATAGATCTGGCGGAAGACGACAAAGGAGAAGATCATGATCCCCATCGGGGCGGTCGCATCGCCGACGCCGCGCAGGGTGCTGGCGTGGATCTGGTTGAAGGCACACAGGCCGTCAAACAGACAGCAGGTGCGGATGAAGAGCGTCCCCATGCGGACGACGTCCTCGTCCTGGTTAAACAGGGAAACCGCGTACGGCGCAAAAATGAATTCCGCGATGCAGATCAGATAGGTAATTCCCGTGGACAGGAGGATCGACTGGCGGATGGATTTCCGGATCCGCTCGAGATTTCCGGCCCCCGCGTTCTGCCCGACAAAGGTCGTCACAGCCAGTGCGATGCTCTGGAGCGGCAGCATCACAAAGGCGTCCACCCGGCCGTAGGCACCCCACCCGGCGGCCGCCGCGTTGCCGAAGCGGTTGATGTAGCCCTGCACAAAGACGTTGGAGAAGGAGATGACTGCCATCTGCAGCCCCGCGGGCAGGCCGATCCGGAAAATCTGGGCCAGGGCAGCCCGGTCAATCCGCATTTCCTTCCAGGTGATGCCATAGTCCTCACGACTTTTTGCCAGCACGAAGAGCCCCAGGAACGCCGAGATGAACTGCGACAGGATGGTCGCGTAGGCGGCGCCGGCCACACCCAGCGAGAAGACGAGGACAAACACCAGGTCCAGGACGACATTGAGAAGGCTCGTGAGGATCAGAAAGTACAGGGGCCGCCTTGAGTCGCCGACCGCTCGCAGGATGGCGGACGTCATGTTGTAGAACATCAGCCCTTCGATGCCGAGAAAGTAGATCCTCAGATACGTCGAGGCAAGGGGGAAGATCGTCTCCGGGCACTGCATGAAGCGCAGAAGCGCCGGGGTCACGGCACAGCCCAGAACCATCATGAGAAGGCCGAAGAAAAAGGTCGCGGCCAGAGAGGTATGCACCGCCTTGCGCAGGCCCTTCCGGTCCTTCGCGCCGAACCGCTGCGAAATGATCACGCTGGCGCCGGTCGACATGCCCAGAAACAGGCCGATCAGGGTATTCACGGCGGGCGTCGTCATGGTCACCGCGGCCAGCGCGTCGGCGCTGACGAAGTTGCCGACGACGGCACTGTCCACCGTATTGTAGAACTGCTGAAAGATATTTCCGAGAAACAGCGGCAGGGAGAAGAGCACAAGCTCTTTCAGAATGGGTCCCTGTGTCATGTCTCTCGTTTTCGTTTTGCCTGTTTGCGGCATTGTGTCCTCCCCCTTCAAAGAAATGTCGGATTCATTCGGCGGCAGATCATGCGCGGCGCGAATTGCTTTTATTATATCAGGAATGGAGGGAGGAGGGGATGCGTTCTTTTCGTTATTTTGCCAATCGGAAGATACACACAAAAAATCAGGGCCCGAGTCAATCGAAACGATTTGACTCAGGCCCCTAACGGTCGTCGTTGTCTTCTGTTTGATTCATCATGTCAGGCTGCCGTATACCTTCCATACATCCTGCTGTAATCCTGGAAGAATTCAGCAATCATTCTGAAAAATTTCCTCATCATCAACCTCACTTTCCGAAGTTACATCAGATTCTGCTGTACATTTGCCTGGGCGTAAGTTACGCGGCAACATACTTACCGTACATCCGGCTGTAATCCTTCAGGAACTCGGCGATCATTTCGAACAACTTCTTCATAGGAACCATCCTTTCCGCAAAGCCCGTCAGGCCCTGCAATCATTGATTTATGCAGCAACGTACTTGCCGTACATCCGGCTGTAATCCTTCAGGAACTCGGCGATCATTTCGAACATCTTCTTCATAAGAACCATCCTTTCCGCAGAACCGCTCGGGCTCTGCCTGTGGCGCTTGCTTCCTTGCTTTCATCCCGGGAAATGAAATTCAGAAGTTCTTCCGGAGATCTCTTCCGATCTCCTTACACCCGTATCCTACATCGAAATTTTTAAAAAAGGAAATACAAATACCATTGGATTTATCAGAGGAGAAGCGTATAATAAAACCGGAAGCAGGGACTGAACAGAAGGGACGAAACAAGAGGTCTGGACAGGCTGTTTCAGGCGATGGAAAGACAGAAAACAGCGGGAAGGAGCGGAGCATGGATTTTCGTTCGATGGAGTATTTTGTCACGGTGGCGGAAGAACTGAATTTCACCAGGGCCGCCGAGCGCCTTCACATGAGCCAGCCGCCGTTAAGCAGTCAGATCCGGCAGCTCGAGGAGGACCTTGGCACCGAACTCTTTATCCGCGGAAAGCGGCATCTGCAGCTCACGCCGGCCGGAAATCTGCTGCTGCCCCGCGCGCAGGCTATTCTCAATCTCGCCGATTCCACCCGGGCGGAGCTGAGAACCCTGAAGGGTGAGGTCTCAGGGAGGCTTCGGATTGCGATTGTCGAAGGCCGGGCTCCCTTTATTGCCGCCGGATGGATCACGGGATTTCACAGGCAGTACAGCGGCGTTCGCTTCAGCCTGTGGAACGGCAGCAGTGACGACGCCCTGCTCCAGATGGAAAAGGGGCTGTCCGACCTGGCGATCATCGCGGCGCCGTATGACAGGGAGCACCTGGAGGGTATTCTGGCCGCACGGGAACCGTGGGTGGCAATCATCCCCGCCGCGAATCCCCTGGCGGATCAACCGCAGGTCAGGCTGTCCGATCTGAAGAATGAGCTTCTGGTGATTCCGCAGCGCAAATCTCGGATCGAGGCGATCAACCGGTGGTTCGGCGAGATCGGCCTGGAGCCGAATGTCCTCTGCGAAATGTCCAGCTATCTGGATGCCGTGGCCATTGCCGAACAGGGCACGGCCATCGGGATTTTCCCCAAGACGACCGATACGCCGAACCCGCTGATCCGGACCCGTGTCATCATCAATCCGGCCAAGTATGCGGAGTATTACCTGGTCTGGTATAAAAACCAGCCGCTGCGCGGAATTCCGCTGCTCTTTAAAAATTATGTGGAAGGCCTGGAAATCGAGCCAAACGGGACGGCGTCGGACAGCGATCCGGAAAAAACAGATTACTCGCTTCCGGAGGGCGCCCGGCTGCTGTAAGGGAATTCCGGCCGCGGAAAGTCAGGTCAATCGTTTTATACGGGGATCCGTCAGATCCCCGGTTTCAGAAAAGTCAGAAAGGCCAGAAAGGAAGGCAGAAGATGAGCAGTATCTATCATCGAATCAGTGTGAGAAAGTACGAGGACAGACCGGTGGAGAAGGACAAGATCCTGGAGATTCTCCGCGCGGGCATGCAGGCCCCGAGTGCGGGAAACCAGCAGCCCTGGGAATTCTATGTTGTGGAAGATCTCGACAAGATCCAGGCACTGGCGGCGTCCAGCCCCTATGC
Organism: uncultured Lachnospiraceae bacterium; assembly: GCA_900315495.1. Lineage (GTDB taxonomy): Bacteria > Bacillota > Clostridia > Lachnospirales > Lachnospiraceae > Anthropogastromicrobium. Next base: position 2,232 of record OMZJ01000114.1, on the reverse strand, counting down.
CGGGTGCGCAGCCGGCGCAAAGACGGTCATCGTTCCGGTATACCGCACCGAGGGAATCCGTTTCCCGGAGCTGGCACAGATCGATCTTTCCATCGCGCAGGAAAACATGTGGCTTCGGACCGACGAACTGGAGCTTGGCGGTGTGTGGCTTGCCATTGCGCCGGCCAGGGAGCGGATGGACAATGTCCGGAAAGTTCTGAATCTCCCGGAGAGCGTGGAGCCGTTTTCTCTTTTCCCGGTCGGCTATCCGGCAGAATCGCGCCCGCAGCAGGACCGCTTCCATGAGGACCGGATCCACTGGGTCAATTGAAACCGGATGGCATTCCTGTGAATGGGTGCGAGAGTGCTTTGCATTGGCCTCCTCCCACGCTGTGGGAGGAGGCCAATGTTCCGGCAGATCGGGCTGCCGGGGTGACAGATCAGGTGATTTCCATGGGACTTCTTTACTTGTCCAGACTATTTTCATCCAGAAGAAAATCGATCAAATTGATTCTGAGTATCCCTTTGTCGTCATACCAGCTTTTTCCATAGGACTTTGAGACGACAATCTTTTTAAACGAATCCTCTACTGCATTCAGCGGCCGCAGCTCAGTCTCTTCCTTCCTTTTATCGTCCATATTGAGTGCCGACTGAATATAATATTTTTTATTCCCCTTTAATGCAATAAAATCAATTTCGCAGTTCCTCCGGGCGAGGGAACCGTCATTATTTTTTTGAACAATCGGAATCACTCCGACAGCTACCTGGTATCCCCTGGTTTTCAACTCATTATAGATACAGTTCTCCATGATATGCGTTTCTTCCTGCTGACGTAATCCTAACCGTACATTCCTGAGCCCTACATCCGTGCAGTAATATTTGGAAGGATACTCAAAGTATTTCTTCCCCTTAATATCATATCTGACCGCTTCGGAAAACAAAAAAGAGTCTGTAAGATAGGATAGGTAGGTACTGATCGTTTCTGCATCCACTTTAATGCCCCTTGTACTTTGCAGCGTCCGGGCAATCTTGCTCGCATTTGTAAGGGATCCCACCGATGAACACAAATCATTCGTCAATTCACGGAGCACGCTGGGAAGTTTTATGGTATAGCGTTCCTCGATATCCTTAAAATAGATTTCTTCGAATAATTCTGACAGATAGTTGAATTTATCTTCATCAGAATCCAGTCTGAATAAATAAGGCATCCCGCCATACATGCTGTATTCATTATAGGCATCGGTCTTATCCATATCTGCGGCAGAGTAGTATTCAGCAAAAGATAACGGGTATACCTTGATAACGTCCCCACGGCCTCTGAATTCTGTGGATATATCTTTTGACAGCATCTTGGAATTGCTGCCGGTCACATAGACGTCAACGTTTTTCAGGTGAAGAAATCCGTTCAAAACACTGTACAGTCGGACCGGAGCATCTTTTTGCAGTAGTTCTTCCCTGGAAATGGCATATTGGATTTCGTCGATCAGAACATAATACTTCTGTTCTTGATCCACTGCGCGTGACCGAACATAACTCGACAATTCACCGGGATCCCGGTATCGTACATAGATGTCATCATCTAAAGCAAGAATTATAATATTCTGCTCGGGCACACCATCTTTCAGAAGATGATCCCTGAATAATTCAAACAGCAGTGTGCTTTTCCCGCATCTGCGGATACCTGTTATCACTTTAATACGGCCATTCCATTCTCGTTTAATCAACGCATCAAGATATTTTTTTCGTTCTATCATATTTTGATAATCCTTTCGATATTTACTCGAATATACGAGTAACTTCCGAACACATGGGCGGCCATCACTGCTCAGAATCACATGCCTTCAATTCGGAACTTAGTCGTAAACACGACTAAGTTCCGATTAGAAAATACTACAAGTTTTCATTTATTGCAAGAGCAGTCATATGCTATGATTATGCGCAGAAGACATGAAGGGAGGCAACGATGGGAGCTGTGAACCAAATGATCGGCTGCTGCGGGCTGGATTGTGAAAAGTGCGATGCAAGAATCGCAACACTCACAGATGACAGTGCTCTGCGCGAGAAAACGGCTGCCCTGTGGACAAAGCTCAACGGGGTGCCGATCCCGCCCGAAATGATCAACTGTACGGGCTGCCGGATGGATGGAGCGAAAACAATCTTCTGTGAAAAGCTCTGCCCTGTACATAACTGTGTCCGGGAAAAGGGGCTGAATACCTGTGCGGAATGCCCGCAGATGGACGGATGCCCGACGCT
>OMZJ01000090.1 GCA_900315495.1 uncultured Lachnospiraceae bacterium | reverse complement strand
CGAATGCAGAAAAATCTTTGTACCAGACGTGCCTGAAACGAGTGCAGGGAAGGCCCTGGCTGCAGCAGTCATGCCGGATTCGCATCAGACGAAAGAACAGGAAGCTATACCGCGGAAGGAATCCATGTCAGCAGGTAGAGGAAGGAAGAAAGAAGAGACATGATCATCAACACCGGGCAGAGAACAGATATCCCGGCCTTCTATGCCGAGTGGTTTGCAAACAGGCTGAAAGAGAGTGTTGTGTGCGTCCGCAATCCCTACAACCCGAATCAGGTCAGCCGCTACCGCCTGGATCCCTCTGTCGTGGACGTGATCGGGTTCTGCACGAAGAATCCCGCGCCGATGTTCCCGTATATGGATCTTCTGAAAGAGTACGGTCAGTACTGGTTTGTCACGATTACGCCCTATGGGCGGGATATTGAGCCCAATGTGCCGGACAAGCACCGGCTCCTGAACGATTTCCGGACGCTGTCCGATCTGGTCGGCGTCAACGCCGTCGGATGGCGCTATGACCCGATTTTCCTGTCTGATCGCTATACCATGGAGTATCATCTCCGGGCTTTCGCGCAGATTGCCTCTGCACTGGACGGCTTCACGAAAACCGTCGTCATCAGCTTCATCGATCTGTACCCGAAGGTCCGGAGAAACTTTCCGGAAGCGCGGGAAGTGTCAACGGAACAGCGCCTGACCCTGGGGAGGGAGATCATCCGGATTGCTGCCTCCCACGGCATGACAGTCAAACCTTGTGCGGAGGGCGATGAGCTTGCCCCCTACGGGGCTGACTGCGGCGGATGCATGCGTATCAGCGATTATGAGAAAGCCATCGGCCATCGGCTTCTGGCGCCGAAAAGGAAGGGGGCAAGGGAACGGTGCGCCTGTTATCTTGCCTGCGACATCGGCGCCTACAACACCTGCAGGCATTTTTGCAGATACTGTTATGCAAACGATGAGCCTTCCAGGGTGCTGGCACAGAGCCGGCTGCACGATCCGAATTCCCCGTTTCTGATCGGAAACTACAGGGAGGATGATAAAATCCATGATGTCCCGCAGGAGTCATGGATCGACGGCCAGATGACAATCATGCCGAACTCCACGGGGAAGGCCAGTTTGAAATAGCTGCGGTATAAGTGGTTCGTATCAAAAACAGAATCCGTGAATTTTTCCTCCGGCCGTTTATCATACAGGAAATACTGGGATTTGTCTGCGTCGTATGGCACAATTCAGAAGCAGGATGTGGAAAGACGGCAAGGTACCGGGAAAAGCGGGATCGGTAGTTGCCGATGAGCAGAGAAATTATTGGAACAGGAAAAGGAAGGTAAATGGATATGGATCCGGAAAAAGTATATGCCATGAAACTGTCAAAGGTATATCCACTTCTTGTCGCGAAGGCAGAGCGCAAGGGCAGAACCAGGGAGGAGGTGGATCAGGTCACCTGCTGGCTGACCGGATATACCAGGGAACAGCTCACACAGCAGCTTGTCAGAGAGGTCGATTACAGAACCTTTTTTGCCGAGGCCCCTGCGATCAATCCGAACTGCCATTTGATTACGGGAAGTATATGCGGTATAAAGGTGCAGGAAATCCAGGACCCTCTCATGAAGAAGATCCGTTATCTGGATAAACTGGTGGATGAGCTGGCAAAGGGAAAGCCGATGGATAAAATCCTGCGGTCATGAGACAGCAGGCACCGGATTTGACTTCGAACCAGAAAGTTCATTTCATTGATAATTGTAACAAGGTGGGAATCTGCGGCGGATTCACGACTTTTTCCTCCTTCGCGCTGGAGACGGATCAGCTCATCGGAAACGGACATACGGCAACGGCCCTCTGCTATGTGGCCGCAAGCCTGATCTGCGGGTTCTGTGCCGTTCTGGTCGGGGAAAAACTCATAGCATGAAGAAGCTGTTTTCGGCTTCAGACATCTTTCGCGGGCATCTCCGGGCGCCGGAAGAAGAGAAACACCGGCAACACGACTATAACAGTCAGAAACGCGTTCACGAGCAGGGAATCTCCGAGCGGGGTGTCATACAGGAAGTGATCCGCCATGACGAGAAGAATCCAGCAGATTCCATTCCGCCGGTGGTGTCTGGCATCTGCCCGGACAATCAGATAGAGCCCGGCCGCGGTCACCGCGGCATAGGCCCAGTGCGATCCGAGTGCGCCGGAGATCCGGTCCAGTGCCGTCGGAAACGCATCGTTCGCATGTTCGAATCCGCTTTTCGTGATGTAGGACATGTCTTCCTCGATCTGAAATCCCATTCCGACACACATCCCGGTCAGCAGATACTGCTTCATGGTTTTCCGGTTCAGCACAACCAGCAGCAGTGCCGTCGTGACCAGTTTCAGCAGTTCCTCCGAGATGCCGGTCTGGGCTGATCCGAGCCATGCGTCAGAATAGGAATCCCCCATCAGGGCAGTCATCAAATCTGAGAAGCTTCCGTTCCATACCCCGGCCAGGGCGGCAGGGATGAATGCCCCGCAGAATACGGCGGCGCATAGTTCCAGACCGCTCATTGCACATCTTGCACAAAGCTTTTTCATGAAGAAGGCAAACGGTACAATGTACACGAGGAGGAGAAGAAAAGCGCTGTATACTTCCAGATACTGTACTGCAGATGTGTGGTGATAACCCAGAAAGTCCGATTCATCGATGATCAGTCCGGAGGCAAAAAGAAAAATGAGAATACAGACAGCCGCCAGCCGCCTCTTCTCATGCTTCCCCTTCGAAGAACCGGTGTCTCCTGCCGGGCCGTCGCAGGATTCCGACGAACTCTGCAATACAGGTTCTGTAATCTGATCTGTGTCCATAATCCTGTTCTCCTTTCGAAACTTAGCTGTAATTGCCTTCTGAGACGAGATTTATCAAGGCGATTTTCAGCCTTGGAGCTATCAATTATAGATCAGCCCATATAGTTGTCAAAAGTGAACATTTCGGTGGAAACCGAGATGCTCACCCTTATTGAGGCCTCATTTTCACTTCCCGACCTCATCAACAGAAACGATGGACATGACGCTTTTCCGCTGTATTGTGCTGCCTTTTTCTCCCTGCGGCTGAAGAAGCATCCATCCCGCCATTCCAATATGGGCAGATGGTGATGAAGCAGTTTCCTGAAAAATGATATCGTTCTTCCTTTTCCCCATCGGCAGAGATGGGGTTTTTCACAGTGTGTTACATAAAACTAACTTTTGCTTGCGCAGAAAACGGGAGGATGATATCCTGTTTTTCAGAACGATGCTAGATGTTGGATTGCACTGTCGATATAGAACGGAGGAGAGAATGTCATTTTTTCAGAACACGCAGAAACCGGAAGGGCTCGGCGGCAAAATCATGGTGAAGGGGATGAACAGCGGTGCACATGCGAAGCTGGCAGCATGGGGACTGAGCCATCTGACCATTGCGGGAGATGCCGCAGTTCTCGACGCGGGATGCGGCGGCGGTGCCAATGTGAACCGTCTGCTGGGGAAGGTGCCGAAAGGCCATGTGACAGGGCTGGACTATTCGGAAATAAGCGTTGAGGAGTCCCGGAAAGTCAACCGGAAAGAGGTCGCCGCGGGGCGATGCGAGATTGTTCAGGGGGATGTGAGCAATCTGAAATTCCAGAAAGAAAGCTTCGATCTGGTGACGGCATTTGAGACGGTCTATTTCTGGCCGGACATCGAAAAGACCTTTGAGGGGATCCGAGACGTGCTGAAGCCGGGCGGCGTCTTCTTTATCTGCAACGAATCGGATGGGCATGACAAGGAGGCGGTGAAGTTTTCAAAGATCATCCAGGGGATGACGCTCTTAGATGCGGACGCACTGACCGGTCTGCTGAAAAAGGCCGGATTCACCCAGGTTGAGACGGATACAAAGGGAATCTGGCTCTGCGTGAAGGCTGTGAAGTGACATACTCCCACGGCCGAGGCCGCGGGTTTCCAGCTCGTGACTATGTAAAATAAGAGCGTTCCAGACCCTGCCGATCAATCGGCACAGCGACGGGCAATGAAGACCGCGTCTATTCTTTCACTGTGAGAGAATATCAACACATTGGAGATGAACAATTATACTGTGCCCGTAACAGTGGGCACGAAATGCCGCCGCTGAAATTTTCTTTCCGCTGACTTTCGGACGCAAATCGTTTATAATAAGTGCGGATTCATGTGCCCATGATCGTGGGTGCCTGAAATCTTTCGTGTCCACTGTTATGGGTACAGTATAGGGGACGCGGCATCATCTGCTGCTTTGAGTCTGAAATTTACGGCAGGAGGAGAAAAAATGAGTGTTTGTGATGCACTGAAGGAGAGAAGAAGCATTTATGCGCTGAATAAGGAGCTCCCGGTCTCGGTAGATGAGATCAAAAAACTAGTCACGGAGACGACGGAGCTTGTTCCGGACGCTTTTAATATGCGCAGCCAGAGAATCGTGCTTGTGCTGGGAGAGAAGCAGAATCAGCTCTGGGACACCGTCTATGACGTCTTCCAGGGGAAGGTGCCGCGGGAAAGTTATAAGCTGCTCGCGCAGATGCCGTTCGGCGGAATTGATAAGCTCCCGGATCCGAAGGATACGGAAGACATTTCCAAGAGGGTTCTCATCGAAGAGTAATATTTTCAATTGATTCGGCTCTTCCGAAGCCTGCCGGCAGCATTTCCCGGCGCCCGGACCGCGCCGGATGGAAGCGCTAGGCCTTGAAAGAGCACGACGGCGGAAAGCGGGACTGTCAGCAGCGAGTGACTGGCAGATCCCGCTTTTTAGCGGGTCAGAGGTTCAGAAAAGAGGAAAACAAAAGACTGGAGGCATCAGAACGATGAAAACGATATGGGTTGTCGGGGACAGCACGGTAAACGCCGGAAATGACAGGGCTTCCTGCATCCCGCGCATCGGCTGGGGCGATACCCTGGCCCGATATTTTACGGACAGGGTTCAGGTGAAAAACCTTGCCATCGCAGGGACCAGCTCCAAGAGCTTCCGGTCAACCGACCATTATCCGGCTCTCCTGGACGGCATCCGGGAAGGCGACGCCGTGATCATCAGCTTCGGTCACAATGACGAAAAGCGGGGCGATGTGACCTTTACCAGCGGATACGGCAGCTGGGATACGGACGGAAGCTTTGCCAACAGCCTTTACACCTGGTATGTACAGCCGGCAAGAAAGAAGGGAGCGGAGGTCATCCTCGCCACGTCGATTGCCCGCAGGGCAGAAGACGGCGTCTATGAGGGCGACCGGATCCACGTGACGGCGGACGGCGACTACCCGCAGGCCATGCGTGATCTTGGAAAGGCGAAGAATATCCCTGTCCTGGATCTCACGCGCCGTACCGTGGAACTGGCGGCCGTCGTAGATCATGACGGGGATCCGGACAACGACACGCTCTGGCAGCACGGCCGCACGGGCAGCCCGGACATCTGCGTGGACAACACACATACAAGCCTCTTCGGCGCCGCCGTGAACGCATGGCTTGCGGCGGAGGAATTGAAAAAAAGCGGCGCAGCGCTGGCAGCAGACCTCCGGCCCGATCTGGAGGAGCTCAATCCACTTCTGCATGCAAAAAAGTGGAAGGAAAAATCCTTCAATCCGGACTATGTCGAACCTGTCTATGTGCAGCCTGCAAAGGCCCCGGCAAAATATCCCTCCTATACCGATTCTCACGGCAATGTCTGGTACGCGAGCGCCTTCGGCGATGTGATGCCGGACCGCGATGATTTTGTCTTTGGGCAGGGGGAGGACGGCAGCATGAAAATCTGCGCCGGCCTTCACGGAAACAACGGGAAGATCGAGCAGAAGAGCGACGGCATCGCGATGTACTTCGTGCGGATTCCGGTCGGGATTCCGTTTCATCTGAAGGGAACGGTGCGCCTCGAGAGCTTCAACACAGCGGGCTATGCCGCGCAGCCGGCAGGCTACGGCGCCATGGTGCGCGATGACATGTATCTGAATGAGGTGAACGGCTCCATCATGGGAGACTACGTGGCGGGCGGCATCACGTTCCGCCCGGGCGTCGACAACGGGAGCAATACGTTTGCGAGAAAATCCGGCCTCCTGACCTTCGGCGGCGGGGAACTGGAAACAGTCCCGAAAATCGGGGATGATCTTGTCATGGAGGTATACTCGACCGGCGACGGATACGGCGCAAGGGTCGGGGAACATCCACCGGTCCTTGCGGGGTATGACATCGCCCTGACCCGTGTGGATCCGGATTACATCTATGCCGGTTTCTTCGCTTCCCGGACGGTCACAATCACGGTGCGGGACATTGCGCTGACGCTGAACGGGAAGAGGGCGGAGAATTTCCACTGCTTTTCCGAGTCCCGCTGAGGAAGGAAAGAGAGAGAAGGGAATCTCTGCTGTTATGCAGTGTTCACTGCGATCCTGCTGCACACGGCTGTTCGCGGTTAAAGCTGCGTATAGATTTCCTCGCAGATTGCCTTGTGCAGCGCCTCGCTGTCACGGCACTCCGCCAGCATCGACACCACCGCGTCTTTCTTGCGCATAATCAGTGACAGCTGGCAGTATTTGCCGTCCGCGCGGAACACTTCATCCGGCCCGCCCCAGAAAAGATATCCGTAGCCGTAAGGCGTACCGTTCTCCACCTGCTTTGTCGTGCAGGCGCGGACCCACGAGGCGGAGATCAGCTGCTTACCGCCCCAGGCGCCGTCCTGCAGGAAGAGCAGTCCGAACTTGTGCAGTTCGTCCACATTCAGGAACAGGCCGCCCGCACCCATCGTATTGCCGAGGCGGTCCGGCTCCCACATCGTCCGCGGAATCCCGAGGGGATCCAGCATTCTCGGCTGCAGATAGGACAGCAGGTCGCAGCCGGCTCGTCTCTGCACCAGAATGCCGGCCAGGTAGGGACCCACGTTGTTGTACACAAATTTCGTGCCCGGCTCGTAGACAAAGGGTCTGGACAGGCTGAGTTTCACCCAGTCGGTTTCCTTGTAATAGGGCCGCTGTGTACCCATCAGGGCCGCCGTTTCCTGGCCAAGGCACATCGTCAGAAGATCCCGGACCGTCGCTTTCTGCAAGTTGTCGCTGACGGTCTCGGGCAGATCATCGGGGAATGCGTCCACCAGGCGCTCATCCACGGACAGAAGCCCTTCCTTCTGGGCAATTCCCACCGCGGCCGC
>OMZJ01000052.1 GCA_900315495.1 uncultured Lachnospiraceae bacterium | reverse complement strand
TCGTTCGGTGTAAAGAAGCCGGTCTTATCGGAAACAGGCTCTTCGGTTGTCTCAGATCCGGTCTTTTCGCCAGCATCTTCACCCTGATGTGCTTCTTTGTTATCGTCCTTCAGGGTCTTCATTGTCGGGAACAGCAGCACATCGCGGATGGCGGGCGCACCGGTCAGCAGCATGCACATGCGGTCGATGCCGAAGCCGATTCCGCCTGTAGGCGGCATGCCGATTTCCATCGCGTTCAGGAAATCTTCGTCCGTATGCTCCGCTTCCTCGTCACCGGCAGCAGCATTCTTATCCTGCTCCGCAAAGCGCGCTCTCTGATCAATCGGATCATTCAGCTCGGAATAGGCATTTGCCATCTCCCAGCCGTTCATGAAGAACTCAAAGCGCTCCACGTAGTCGGGGTTGTCCGGCTTGCGCTTGGTGAGCGGTGAAATCTCCACGGGGTGATCCATCAGGAACGTGGGCTGAATCAGGTGCTCTTCCACGAACGCTTCGAAGAACAGGTTCAGGATATCACCCTTCTTGTGGCGTTCCTCATAAGCGACATGATGTGCATCCGCTGCGGCTCTGGCCTCTTCCAGCGTGTGGATCTCGTTCCAGTCCACACCGGCGTATTTCTTCACCGCGTCCACCATGGTGATGCGCTCGAACGGCTTAGAGAGATCCATCTCCACACCGTTGTAGACGATGGTCGTTGTTCCGAGCACTTCCTGCGCCACGGTGCGGTACAGGTTTTCCGTCAGATCCATCATCCCGTGATAATCGGTATAGGCCTGGTAGATCTCCATCAGCGTGAATTCCGGATTGTGGCGGGTGTCGACGCCCTCATTGCGGAACACGCGGCCGATCTCGTACACGCGCTCCAGGCCGCCGACGATCAGGCGCTTCAGATACAGCTCCAGGGAAATACGGAGCTTCAGATCCTCATCCAGCGCGTTGAAATGCGTGATGAACGGCCTTGCCGCCGCGCCACCGGCGTTCTGCACCAGCATCGGGGTCTCCACTTCCATGAAGCCCTGCCCGTCCAGGAACCTCCGGATTGCGCGGATGATCTGGGAGCGCTTGAGGAAGGTATCCTTGACTTCCGGATTCATGATCAGATCCAGATAGCGCTGACGGTACCGCAGATCGGTGTTGGTCAGGCCGTGGAACTTTTCCGGAAGAATCTGCAGGCTCTTGGAGAGCAGCGTCAGCTCCTGCGTGCGGATGGTAACCTCGCCAGTCTTGGTCTTGAAAACCTCGCCGCGGATGCCGATGATGTCACCTACATCCAGCTTTTTGAATTCCTTGTAATTGTCATCCCCCAGCTGGTCGCGACTGACATAGCACTGGATGTTCCCCTTCAGATCCTGTACGTTGCAGAAGGATGCCTTTCCCATGATGCGCTTGGACATCATCCGTCCAGCGACCGAAACTGTCTTTCCCTCGAGAGCGTCAAACTGGTCTTTCACCTCGGCGCTGTGTGCGGTGACATCGTACTTTGTGATCCGGAACGGGTCCTTTCCGGCCGCCTGCAGCTCCTTCAGCTTGTCCCGGCGCACCTTCCGCAGCTCGTTCTCATCCTGCTCCTGCGTATTTCCGTGATTATTCTCTGTCATGATCAGCCCTCTTCCTGATTTCTGCTCACTTCCAGAATCTCGTAGTGGAATTCCTCACCATCTTCTGTCTTCAGCGTAAATTTCTCACCAGCATGACGTCCGGTCATCGCCATTCCCATCGGCGAAGCCGCGGAGATCTTGAAGGCCAGGCTGTCGACTGCGGCGGAACCGACGATGGAGAAATCCAGCACCTCATCGGTATCCAGATCCTTGATCTTGACCTCTGATCCGACATTGACCGCGGACATATCGACATCGTTCTCGTTGATGACCGCCGCATCCTTGATGATTGCCTCGAGCTCCTCGATCCGGGCCTCGTTGTCGCGCTGCTCATCTCTGGCTGCATCGTACTCCGCGTTCTCGGAAAGGTCTCCCTGCTCACGTGCTTCTTTTATTTTCTCGGAAATCTCTTTCCGCATATTTAATTTTCTGTTATCCAGCTCATCCTGCAGCTTCTGGAAATCAGCTCTGGTCATCAAGTTTGCCATGATTCTATTCCTCCTTGGCGGAAATCGTGATTGCGGCCGGAACCGCAAAAAAAGAGCGCGGTAAAACCGGAACGTATCCCGCAGAATCCGTCTGTTTTATCGCAAATGCGCAAAATGCGCGCATTTTGTTAGTATATCCGCCGGCGATGGTTCTGTCAATGGCATCGGATAGAGTTTCTCAGCCTGCCCTGCCGCAGCGAATGTCTTCAGGCGGGGCGGATTTCATTTTTTCCGGTACAAACACGCTCAGCCGCAGCCGGACTGACTGATTTCGTGTCTGATATGATTGACCAGCCGGGGGCATTCCACCGTTACGGGTGCATTGCCGCAGGGGCAGGTTCCTTTGATTCCTGGACAGGTGCTTTCTCTTCCGGATCGGATTCCAGCTGCAGAAACCATTCCAGAAGAGACCGGAGGCCGTCGAGTGTCTCCGTCTGGCTGACGTACCGCCGCAGGACAGAGGAATGGGGAAGGCCTGCGGTGTACCAGCCCACGTGTTTTCGCATCTGGAGGATCCCCTGCTTTTCCCCGTAGAATTCACACTGCATGCGTGCATGCCGCAGAATCATTTCTGTGATCTCCTGCGCCGACGGCCGCGGCGGCACCGGTTCTCCCCGGAGCACCGCCGCAATCTCCGTGAAAATCCACGGGTTTCCGCGAGCCGCCCGCGCAACCATCACGCCGTCGCATCCGGTCTCCCGGAGCATGGCCAGTGCGGAGGCACCGTCCCGGACATCACCGTTTCCGAATACCGGGATGTGCACCGCCTCCTTCACCCGCCGGATGACCTCCCAGTCTGCACTGCCGGTGTAGAACTGTGCCCGGGTGCGCCCGTGCACCGCGACGGCTGCAATACCGGCATCTTCCGCGATCTTTGCGATTTCCGGCGCATTGACGGACGACGCATCCCAGCCTGCCCGAATCTTTACCGTGACGGGTTTCTTTACGGCGCCGGCGACCGCCCGGAAGATTTCCCCGGCGCGCTTCGGATCCTTCAGGAGCGCGGACCCCTCACCGTTTCCCGTGACCTTCGGCACAGGACAACCCATGTTGAGATCGATCAGGTCAAACGGATATTCCTCCAGCTTCCGGGCGGTTTCTGCCAGGATATCCGGGTCACTGCCGAACATCTGGACAGACACCGGATGCTCGTCCGGATCGGTGCGGAGCAGGACTTCGGTTTTGGCGCTTCCGTAGCAGAGGGCCTTCGCGCTGACCATCTCCGTGACGGTGAGGCCGCATCCTGCCTCCCGCACAAGCCGCCGGAAGGGGAGATCGGTCACCCCCGCCATCGGCCCGCAGGCCACCGGCGGATCAATGATCACACTGCCGATTTTCACTCGTCACTGCCCTCCCAGTCGATCTTCTGGTGCAGGAATGCGGCGCGGTAGTAGAGTTCCAGCGAAGTCAGAAGCTCCTGCCGGTCTTTCTTCATCTTGTTCAGCTCCAGTCCGGCACCGATCTCATCATACAGATAGTCGTCGGAATCCGACGCCGTGCGGATGACCAGCGTCCCGTCGGGTTCATATTCGAGGGTCAGGATACCGCCCACATCCTCCGTGAACCACACGCACATGATCTGCAGCTCTTTTTTCACCTCGTCCGGGAGTTTGGAGAACATCGGGTTGATGTAAAACTTCCGGTTATAGGAATTGGACCCGCACAGCACCGTGTTTCCGTCTGTAGATACGGTGTGGATTTCCGGTTCCGACGACTCTGCAGAGCTTCTCTCCTCTGCCGCCGGTGTCCCCGAAGCCGGGCGGCTGTCCTGCTTCGCACTGGATTTTCGGCCATCGGGCTGTACAGTCTGTACAGTGTCACCGGATTTGCCGCCCTCAGGCTGTGGTGCGTCTCCGAATACGTCCTTCGGACTCATGGGCGCATGGTCTTCCTCCCAGAAGACACTGCCCCGTTTTTTCTTAAAAATATTGCCGCGGACGATCCCCTCTCTGGAATCAAACATTCCATACTGGTCAGACTCTTCCTGCCCGGCTGTTTTTCTTTCTCCTGTATCACTCATTGATGATCCTCTTGAAATGGAACAATTCTGTTCAGATATATCGGTACAATCCCCGGACCGATACTTCGCCGGAGATGATGTTTTCCTCTGTGCCGTCAGGATTTTTCACCCGCATGGCACCGAGCGGCGAGATGCCCTGGCACTCGGCCTGGCGTCTGTGCTGCGGATCCTCGATCACGACCGGCTCGCCGATCCCCGCCATGTTCTGTTCATATTCCGGAATCAGCGAGGAAAGATCCTGTGTGCGGACAACATCCGCATAGATTTCCTCGAAGGCGGTGAGAATGTCTCCCAGCAGGACGGACCGGCTGACCGCCCGGCCGGTCTCGGTCAGAATCGAGGCTGCCTTGTCCGAGAGTTCCGGTGGAAACGACTGCACCGTCACGTTGATGCCGATTCCCACAATGCAGAAGCGCACCTGCTCCATCTCCGCCGAGAGCTCGGTCAGGATGCCGCAGATCTTCTTCCCGTCATGGACGATATCATTCGGCCATTTGATCCGGCAGGCCAGGCCGGACGCCTTTTCGATGCCCCGGCGGACCGCCACCGCAGCGGCCAGGGTCAGCATCGAGACCCGTTCCGGCGGAATCTGCGGCCGAAGCAGCAGGGAAAACGCGAGGGCGGTTCCTGCCGGCGTCTGCCATACCCTGCCGCGGCGGCCCTTGCCTGCCGTCTGGTGATTGGCCGCCACCAGCGTCCCCTCCGGTGCGCCGGCTTCCCCGAGTTCCCGCACCCGGTCATTGGTGGAGCCGATCTCATCATACACTTCCAGCACCCTGCCGGTCCACCGGGCAGTCAGCTCCCGGCGGACGCTCTCCTCGGACAGGACATCTGCCGATTCGATCAGGCGGTATCCTTTGCTTCGAACCGCCTCGATCTGGTAGCCCTCCTCGGTCAGGCTGCGCACCGCCTTCCAGACGGCTGTGCGGGACACCCCGAATTTCCGGCAGAGTTCCTCGCCGGATACAAAATCTTTTCTCTCCCGCAGGATCTCCAGTATTTCTCTTTTCAATGCAGTCTCTTTTCTATCCTTTGTTTTTGTTTCATCTGCAGCATGATTCTGCCGGCCGCGGCAGGTGCCACTTCCGGTAAGATTTCTACCCGTCCTCAGCCCCGTACGACGACCAGGAGGGAGACTGTCAGGAAGGCAATCATCAGAGCGGTGCAGATCATGTTGCTGATCAGCCGCGCCGTCCGCCCGTTCTGGCGGTTTCGCGCGGTGTCAACCGTGAGCACCGCAAACAGCGCCGTCGCACAGCCAAACTCCAGGCAGAAAAGAAAGGGTTTTGTCCGCCAGTACAAAAAGAGAAAAGCCGCAAACACCAGAACCGCCGCTGCCAAAAGAATCTCCGCCGCATCCAGCAGGTGGCTTTTGCGCCTTTTCTTCAAATTTTCCGCTGCCGTCTTTCGTGACGCCATAGAAGCCTCCGTAAACTCTCCGCCGTCGGATCGTGCTGTGCACTTCCGACCGGTCGGCAATGCTCCAACCGGACTGCCGCACCGGTTGGTCCCTCGTGCACCTCAGTCTGTCATTCCAGCTGACTCATGTTGGCAATTCCACCGATCCGCTGTTTTTCTCTGCTGGCTGATCGGCCGCACCGGCTGATTGACCGTACCGCCGGATCCTTCTCACTCCAGGTACAGCTTTTTGCCGCGCACATGGTAATCGCCGTTGCGGTTTTTCAGAAGCACGTTCTTCATATACTGGCAGCAGGCTTCCTCTCCGCGCACGGCTGTCATTTTCAGAAGATATTCCAGGAGAAAACGGGATTCGGGGTGGATGATCATGTTCTCGCGGCCGTTCCGGTAATACTCCCACGCACTCCGCATGGTATAATTCTTTTTCTGATAATTTTTGCTCGCGCAGATCCGGTCGATTGCCATCTCAGCCACATACTTTTTGGGCATCTTCATGCCCCGGATGCCGTCCCGCGGATCCGGCGCGTAGTCAATCCAGTACTCAAAGTGATGGCGGTTTCGTCCCTTGTGGTGCAGCCACGCCGCGGAGTATCCGACCGCCTGTTTCTCGGCATTGATCGGGCTGCGATATCCCTGCCAGTAGTGCACGCCGGGAATGAATTCCGTCGGGGAGTACTTAGAGAGGTCGTGGGCCAGCCCCTGTCGAATCAGTCCGACATGAATGCACATGCGGGTGACCAGCCATTTGTGATGGTTGATGGTATGAAGATGTCCGAAAAAGCGGACAATAAGTGGTTTCGTCGACTGATCCATGAAGCTGCTTCTCTCCCTGATCCCGAATCTCACTGATTTTCGGATTTCTCCCTGATTCCGGATCTCTCATCCATTT
>OMZJ01000022.1 GCA_900315495.1 uncultured Lachnospiraceae bacterium | reverse complement strand
AAGGAAGAAAATATCAGAATGCCGGCCCGTGAGCGGGCCGGGGAAAGGGGAGAGACTGCACTTTTCGGACCCCCGCCGTTCCATGGGTTCGGCGGAGCGCGGATCCGGAGAGCTGTGGTTTTCAACAGACTGAAATGAAAGCACTGACACCGGAACAGATCATTACCTTCCGCAAAACATTCGAGGAGGACCGCGCGGCACGGACCGCGGAGGCTGCCATGGCCAGGACGGAAATGGCAGATCTGGCATATATCCCGGCCAATGCGGCAAAGCTGCAGGGCGATTTTGAAATCGAGCTGAAGACAAGAGGCATCACCGCCCAGCAGAAGAGCGGCCGCTGCTGGCTGTTTGCCGCGCTGAACATCCTGCGCGAGGTGGCTGCCGAAAAATGCGGGCTGAAGGAGTTTGAACTCTCGCAGAACTATCTGTCGTTCTATGACAAGCTGGAGAAGGCCAACAACTTCCTGGAGATGGTGATTGCCAATGCGGACAAGCCGCTGGACGACCCGATGATGGTCTACCTGATGAGCACCGGCATTGACGACGGCGGTTACTGGGTCATGGCGGCGGATCTGGTCCGCAAATACGGAGCGGTGCCAAAGACTGCCATGCCGGAGACCTATCAGTCCGAGCACACGGCGACGTTCATGAAATACCTGAACCAGCTGCTGCGCCGGGACGCGGCAGAACTCCGGGAGAAGACCGCGGCGGGTGGCGATCCGGAGCCGCTGCGGGAACAGATGATGGCGGAGATCTACCGGGCGGAGTGCATCGCGTTCGGCGAGCCGGTGCAGACCTTTGAATTCTCATACCGGGATGCCGACAACGTCTATCACGTGGACCGGAATCTCACGCCGAAGACGTTTTACGACAAATACATCGGTCTGGATCTGGAAGAGTATGTCGCTGTCACGAACATGCCGTCCCGGAAGAGCAATGAGCGCTATGCGTTCCACTTCACCGGATCCATGGCGGAGAGCCGGGTGGTGGATCTGAATCTGTCGATGGACGAGGTGCAGGAGCTGGTTCTGGCACAGCTGCGCGGCGGCGAACCGGTGTGGTTCGGCTGCGATGCGGGTGCCTTCGGCGCGCGCAAAGAGGGCGTGTGGGATCCGGACAGCTTTGACTACCAGGGCCTTCTGGGCGGGGCCGACTTTACGATGGACAAGAAAAACCGCCTGGCGTACCGCGGCAGCTGTGCCACCCATGCCATGCTTCTGGTCGGCGTGAGTTTTGACGAGAACGGTCAGCCGTCCCGCTGGAAGATCGAAAACAGCTGGGGCAAGGAGAACGGGAAGGACGGATACTTTGTCTGCAGCCAGAAGTATTTCCGCGAGTATGTCTACGAGGCAATTATTGGTAAAAAGTACATGACCGATGCACAGAAGGCACTTCTGAGCAGGGAACCGGTCGAAGTAGCGCCGTGGAACGCGGATTACGCCCTTTGAGCGAAAATGCTGTGGGGGAAAAAAGGAGAAAACAGAATGTCAGATATCGAAATGAGAGAGATCTGTCTGGATCACGGATGGCGCTTCGGATACGGCGGCCTGAGCTATCAGAATTATCTGACCGGTCAGATCGGAGAAAAGACGGTGGACCTTCCGCATGACTACATGGTGGAAGGGGATGTCTCCCCGGATGCGCCGTCCGGACGGCAGTCGGGATATTATCATGCGGGCCGGGCTTATTATTCGAAGGTGGTAAAGATCCCCGCGGACTGGAAGGACCAGGAGGTCTTTCTGTCCTTTGACGGGGTCATGCAGAATGCCGAGGTGGAGATCAATCAGTCGCGGGCCGCGGTGCAGCACTACGGGTATATCCCGTTTTCCGTGAACATCACGAAATACCTGTACTTTGGAGAGACCAACCGGATCACTGTGATGGTGAATCCCGGAATGGAGCCGAATTCCCGCTGGTATGCCGGCGCGGGCATTTTCCGGAGCGTGCGCCTCGTTGTGAAACCCCGGCTGTATCTGGCGGAGGACGGTATCTATGCTTATACGGATCATATCGCCTGCGGCGCGGATTCCAGGCCGTCCTACGCGGTGCTGAAAATCTTCGCGGATCTGCGCAACGACGGGAATGTGGATCATCTGGCGGATGTGACGGCACAGCTTCGGCCGGACCCGGCCTGGAAGCGTACTGCTGGTGAAAATCAGGGCACAGAGGCAGCGGTGATCCGCCGGACCCAGCGCGTCCAGGTCAGTGCGGGAAGCAGCGGTTCTGCGCTGATTTCCATGACAGTGCCGGATCCCGCGCTCTGGAGCGCGGAGAATCCCGCCCTCTACCGGCTGAAGGTGACCGTGAAGGACGTGGGAGAATTCCGGACGCATCCCGGCGAGGTGCCGGAGGACACGCCGGAGAGCACGGACTGGCAGGAGATCCTGTTCGGCATCCGGACGATCCTGGTCGATCGGGAGCGCGGACTGCAGATCAACGGGCGCAGCGTCAAGCTGAAGGGCGGCTGCCTGCATCACGACAACGGTGTGATCGGGGCGGCAAGCCTCTATGACGCCGAGTACCGCAAGATGAAGAAGATGAAGGAGGCGGGTTACAATGCCATCCGCACCTCCCATTATCCGCCGTCCGCGGCCCTCCTGGACGCCTGCGACCGCCTCGGCATCTATGTGATGGACGAAGCGTTCGACATGTGGGGCATGCCGAAAAACAACTTTGACTACCATCTTTTCTTTGACACGGACTGGAAAAAGGACCTGACGGCCTACATCCGCCGCGACCGCTCCCGCGCCTGCGTGATCCTCTGGTCCACCGGCAACGAGATTCCGGAGCACGGCGGCCTGGGAGAGGGATATGCGCTGGCGCCCGAGATCGCGGAGACGGTCCGGTCTCTCGATCACACCAGACCGGTGACGCATGCCCTGTGCAGCTATTTCATGGGGTTGGATGAAAAGCTGCTCCAGTCGTTCCAGACAAAAGCCGGAAGCAATGCCGGCGCGCAGAACGCGGATGTGATCAAGGGCACGTTTGAGGAGTACAGCTGGCCGTTTGTCAACGGGCTGGATTTGGTCGGGTACAACTATCAGGACGGCTGCTATGAGCCGGACCATGAGCGTTACCCGGAGCGGGTGATCGTCGGGACCGAAACCTTCCCGCGCAGAATCGGAACCACCTGGGCGCTGGTGGAGAAACATCCCTATATCATCGGCGATTTCACCTGGACGGCCTGGGACTATATCGGTGAGGCCGGGATCGGCGTGGCAGGATTTATCCCGAAGGAGAACGACTCAACGGAGGAGCTGGAAAACCGGAAGCGCAGGATGCGGGATCAGAACGGCACCTATCCGTGGCGCCTGGCCAACGACGCGGATTTTGACATCAACGGTGACATTCTACCGCAGGGGATTTACCGCAGAATCGTCTGGGGAAGCCCGGAGACGGCGGTTTTCTCCTACGATCCGGAGAATTTCGGAAAGATGGAGATCGTCGGAGGCTGGGGATTTACCGAGGTTTTGAAGCGCTGGACCTGGAATGGCGCCGAGGGAAAGCCGGTTCAGGTGGCCGTCTTTTCGGCGGCACCCGCGGTGGAGCTGTTCGTGAACGGAAAGTCCGTGGGGACAAAAATGCAGGGGGAGGCCCCAGCCGACGAAATGCCGGATACCTTCGTCTTTGACACCGTGTATGAACCGGGAGAGATCCGGGCCGTCAGTCTGGACGCAGAGGGCGCTGTGATTTCGGAAGACACGCTGGAGACGGTGGGAAAGGCATCTGCCATCCGCCTGGTTCCGGAGAAAACAGAGTGCATAGCGGACGGACACAGCCTGATCTATGTCGGGGTCGAGATCACCGACGCCCTCGGAAGACTGATCCCGGATGCCGCGGTACCGCTGGAGGCAAAGCTGAGTTGCGGTGCGGCGGCAGGGGGCCCGGATGGCGGATCGGAAGCCGCAGAAGACAGCGAAGTGCCGGCGGTCCTGGCGGGGTTCGGCTCCGCAAATCCTGTGACGGATGAGAATTACCAGTCGGGCTGGTTCACCTCCTATCACGGAAGGGCCCTGGCGGTGATCCGCAGCGGGTATGCGGCCGGCTGTGTGAAACTGACGGTTCACGCCGAGGCGTACGGGGATGCCTCTGTGGACCTGTGGGTGAAGTAAGAAAAAATGTGATCCGCAAGGGCAGGGGCGGCATTCCGCCCCTGCCCGGTTTACATTACAGAAACCGACGTGTGACGAATGGCACAGATCGATGATGAGGCAGCTGTGCTGCGGCTTTGTAAAAGCATTGTAAAGGTGCCGAATGGTACATATTTGTGATGGGTAGAGGGGAGATCAGATTGCCCCGGCTCGATCAGATCAGGAAAAAGGAGAAATCCGATGGAGGAAAAAGGATATTTATTCGCGCACTTTAAGGAAAAGCGCACGCCGGACGGGGAGCAGGTCTATTTTGCTCTGTCGCGGGACGGATATCAATGGGAGGCCGCCAACGGCGGAAATCCGGTGCTGACCAGCGCGATCGGCGACTGCGGCGTGCGGGATTTCTGTATTTACCGCACGCGGGAAAATCATTTTGTGATTCTGGCGACGGATCTGTCGCTTGCGAATCACTTTGCCGGAAAGTATGAGGGCAGCTGGGATATCGTCAATCAGAAGGGCAGCCCGTACCTGATCCTGTGGAAATCCGACGACTGCGTTCACTGGTCCGAGCCGCAGCAGGTGCGCGTGGTGGACGATTCGTTCGGCTGCGCGTGGGCGCCGGACATGATTGCCGTGGAGGGGACGGATCAGTACTTTGTCCACTGGTCTTCCGTCAAAAAGGGCGATGAGAAGCGCCGCATGGCGATCTACGGCGCACTGACGAAGGATTTTGTCCACTATTCGGACCCGTTCCTCTTTGCGCGCAAAGAGGGCACGCAGATCATTGACTCCAACGTTGTCTATCATGACGGCTGGTATTACCGCTTCATCAAGTGGAATGTCGGAGAAGGGCATATCTACATGGAGCGCAGCCGCAAGCTCCTGCCGGTGACGGACTCCGGACTGTCGGAAGAGAACGGCTGGGAGAGGATGCCGGCCTTTGACGAGGAGATGGAAAAGCTGGAGGCGGGCCAGTATGAGGCGCCGACCTGTTTCCGGATGGCGGACGGCAAATGGTGTCTGATGCTGGATTTCTACGGAACAAAGAAGCCCGAGGAACAGGGATATGTCCCGTTTGTCGCGGATGACATTGCCACCGGGCGCTTTGTGCGAAGCGACGCGGCGTTCTCCTTCCCCTACGGTTTCAAGCACGGGACAGTGATGCCGGTGACGGCGGAGGAGTTTGACCGGATCCGCAGGGCCTATCCGTAAAAACCCGGCGGTCTGAACCGGGACAGGGTCTGGCAGGGCAGGCAGGAGTCCGGTGGAAGGTCGCAAAGGCATCTGCGCCGGAGAAATCGTGTGCGCCTGAACATACCGGCATGCAGAGAGGAGGCAAGGTCAGACCGCCCGCAAAGGGGGATGGTTAAGACCGAATTTCAAGTATGAACAGAGACAACAGAACTCCGTCGCATTCGAATGCGGTGGAAGGAAAAAATTTTATCTACAATGCGGACAACGGGGACGGCACGTACACCAATCCGATTCTCTATACCGATTACTCGGATCCCGATGTCTGCCGGGCAGGGGACGACTACTACATGGTGGCCTCCAGTTTCTGCAATACGCCGGCCATCCCGGTGCTGCATTCCACGGATCTGGTGAACTGGGAGCTGATTTCCTATGTACTGGAACAGATCCCGGAACCGGGATATGAGGTGCCGCAGCACGGGCACGGCGTCTGGGCGCCGGCCATCCGGTATCATGACGGGGAATTCTATGTATACTATCCCATGCCGGATGAGGGGATTTTTATGTGCAAAGCCGGGAATCCCCGGGGGCCCTGGAGCCAGCCGGTGTGCGTGAAAGCGGCAAAGGGCTGGATCGACCCGTGCCCCTTCTGGGATGAGGACGGGAAGGCGTATCTCGTGAATGCCTTTGCCAAGAGCCGGATCGGATTCAAAAGCATCCTGCACATCAGCCCGATGTCGCCGGACGGCACGCATCTGCTCTCGGAGGGGCAGCATGTGTTTGATGGACATCTGCGGCAGCCGACCATCGAGGGTCCGAAGATGTACAAGAGGAACGGCTGGTATTACATCTTCGCGCCGGCCGGCAGCGTGGAATCCGGCTGGCAGACGGTGCTTCGCTCGCGCAGTGTTTACGGCCCCTATGAGGACCGGATTGTCATGATTCAGGCGGGGACGAAGACCAACGGCCCTCACCAGGGCGGATGGGTGGAAACGTCTTTGGGGGAGGACTGGTTTATTCATTTCCAGGATGTCGGCCCGGCGGGCCGGATCACCCATCTGGAACCGATGGTGTGGGAAAATGACTGGCCGGTGATTGGTCGGAATGAGACCGGCGAGGGGTTCGGAACCCCGGTGACCACCTGGACCAAGCCAAAGACCCGGGAAGGCGCGGCATGTCCCGTCCAGTCGCCGCCAGACAGCGACGATTTTTCCGGTGACCGTCCCGGGATGCAGTGGCAGTGGAACGCAAACCACAAAGACACATGGGTCCGGATGGAACATCCGGGCCTGCGGCTGTTTGCACAGAGGCGCGATGCCGCCCTCTGTGATGTGCCGAATCTCTTCCTTCAGAAATGGACGGCGCCGGAGTTTTCCGCGGAGTTCGGCTTTGACCTGTCGGCTCTTGTACCCGGGGACGAGGCGGGGCTGATCCTCTTAGGAAAGCAGTATTCGGCGATTGAATTCCGCCGGACGGAAGCGGTCCTGGAGATGAAATGGATCACCGGAACCATCGGGGAAGGCGAGGTGGAAGAGAGAATCTGCGATGTGGAAGATCCCGCGCAGACACTCCGCCTGCAGATTTATCAGAACCATACCTGCTGCTTCTTCCGGAAAAATGCCGAGGGGGATTTTGAACCGGTGACGGAACTTCTGCTCTGTACGGCAGGCTACTGGGTCGGATCCAAATACGGGGTCTTTGCCCTGCACGAAGGAGAGGGAGCCGGCGGCTCGGTTCT
This sequence comes from uncultured Lachnospiraceae bacterium, assembly GCA_900315495.1. Classification (GTDB taxonomy): domain Bacteria; phylum Bacillota; class Clostridia; order Lachnospirales; family Lachnospiraceae; genus Anthropogastromicrobium. Next base: position 26,431 of record OMZJ01000022.1, on the reverse strand, counting down.
GGTCCGGTTCTGCAGGGTGCGGCCGGGTATTGCCGTCTGACCGGAATGCTTTCGCCGCCCGCCTTCGCGGAAGCACCGTCCGGGCGGGAAATGCGCCGGTCTGATCCAGACATGCCCATTTTCACAGGCAGGTGCGGAACAGAGAGAAACGCCGGCCCGGCTGGCGTGCCGGTTCCGGATCGCCTGGCGGGAAACAGCACATCAGGAGGAAGAATGTCCAAAATCATGGAAATCACCGACATCCGGGCGCCGGAACTGGATGTCTATGCCAGACTCAACGAGCGGCAGCTGACGCATTACTATGAACCGGCTGGCGGCATCTTCATCGCGGAGAGCCCCAACGTGATTGCGCGGGCACTGGATGCCGGGTACGAGCCAGTATCCTTCCTGATGGAGCGGCGGCACATCGAGAACCAGGCGGCAGAGATTTTGTTCCGCTGCCCGCAGACTCCCGTCTATACCGCGCCGCTTCCGGTGCTGGAGGAAATCACCGGTTTTCGCCTGACCCGCGGCGTGCTCTGCGCCATGCGGCGCCGGGCGCTGCCAGACCCCAAGCTTCTTCTGGCGCGCTGTGCGTCGGCGGGGAAATCCCGCATTACTGTTCTGGAAGAGGTGCAGAATCCGACCAATGTCGGCGCGATTTTCCGCTCCGCGGCGGCGCTGGGGATGGATGCGGTGTTTCTGACCGCCGGGTGCAGCGATCCTCTTTACCGCCGGAGCGCCAGAGTCAGCATGGGTACGGTCTTCCAGGTTCCCTGGACCTATCTGAACCGCGGGGAAGAGGACTGGCCGGCACAGGGCATGGACAGACTCCGGCGGGCGGGATTCCGGACGGCCGCGCTGGCACTGGGCGAGGATTCCATCCGCATCGACGCGCCGGTTCTCCGGGATGTCCCGCTTCTTGCCATGATTCTCGGCACGGAGGGAGAGGGCCTGAAGGCGCAGACGATCGCCGACTGTGACTGGAAGGTGACGATTCCAATGAAGCACGGTGTGGATTCCCTGAATGTCGCGGCGGCCAGCGCCGTCGCATTCTGGGAGCTCCGCCTGCGGGGATAAGGAGACCAGCACCTCCCGCGGAGAAGGCAGCGCTTCTCTGGAAACGGTGCCGCAGGCAAGTACATGCGGGAACATCGATCACGGTGTCTGCAAAAGCAGCAGAAAGCGGAATGGCTCGCCGCGGAGTGACGGCAGACGGCGGAAAGGCTTGCGCGGAGGACGCCGGGATGTTATGCTATGCGGGTAAACAAAGCGCACGGTCTCGTGCGCTCTTTCTGAGAAGCGGATTATTTTTTCCGGGGTCGGGAGGGAACAGCAGATTATGACATCGAAGGAACTGGCAGACAGAACGGTACAGGCGCTCAAAGAGGCATATCCGGATACCGTCTGCACCCTCGATTACGATGAAGCGTGGAAACTTCTGGTCAGCGTGCGTCTGGCCGCGCAGTGCACCGATGCCCGGGTGAATGTCGTCGTCCGGGATCTTTTTGCCGTGTATCCGACCGTGCGTGACCTTGCCGCGGCACCGGTGGAGGAGATTGAAAAGATTGTCCGCCCCTGCGGGCTCGGACACGGCAAGGCAAGGGACATCCACGCCTGCATGGGAGTGCTGCGGGATCAGTACGGGGGGAAGGTACCGGATCGTTTTGAGGAACTTCTGGCGCTTCCCGGCGTCGGCAGAAAAAGTGCCAACCTGGTGATGGGAGATGTATTCGGGAAGCCTGCGATTGTGACCGATACCCACTGTATCCGCCTGTCCAATCGGATCGGGCTGGTGCACAATGTCAGAGAACCCGCAAAGGTGGAAAAGGCGCTGTGGCAGCTGATTCCGCCGGAAGAGAGCAACCAGTTCTGTCACAGAATGGTGGACCACGGGCGCGCGGTCTGCACGGCGCGGACGCATCCGGCCTGCGATCGCTGTGTGCTGGCGGATTTCTGTGAGAAAAACGGTGTGGACGAATGACGTTCGCGGATAAAAGGGGAGATTGAGACATGGAACCAGATCGCTCGCGCCTGTCGCGGCGGGCAAGGATTGCGCGCGGCAAAGACCGCCGGGCAAGGCTGCAGGAGCGGGACATTACGGTAGAGGAGGCGCTGTCCAGATACAGCGCGGCGTCTCTGGATGACCGGCCGGAACCGGCCACCCGGGCGGAGCGGATTGCCAGAGGAGAACAAAAACGCGCACAGCTGGCCGGGAAGGCAGGAGCGCCGCGGGAGAAAACCGCAGCCTGGCGGGGCAGCACGGAAGCTTCGCGGGGGAGAACCGGCGTTTCAGGAAAGCGGTCCTCCAGGGCACCGAAGCCCGCGGGAAGAAAGATTCTGTCTGCCGTGTGCGCAGCGGCAGCCGCTGCCGCTGTGACACTGGGGTCCTTCGCAGGAGCCCTGGCCCTTCTGCGCCGACAGGCGGACTTTGCGGGAGCAGGACCGGCGGCCGGGAAAATTGGGACGGATGGAGATCTGGCGGAAGCTGTACAGACCGCAGCGGCCGGCCGGGATGAAGCGGCCGCGCAGCAGACAGAGGCTTCCGGCAGCCAGGCCGACGGCGGGGAACGGTCGTCTCTGGAAGCGTCCGGCCAGGAAGGCGCGGAAACCGGCAGATCGTCTCAGGGGACGGAATCCGCGGCGGCCGGAACCGCCGCAGCGCCGGCAGCGGTCAGTGTAGCGCCGGAGATTCCGCCGGTGACCATTCACCTGGTCGCGGTGGGAGACAATCTGATGCACCGTTCCGTTTCCCTGAGCGGCCTGCAGGCGGACGGAACCTATAACTATGACTATAACTTCCGCTTCACCGCGGATGACATCGCGGCGGCGGATCTGGCCTGCATCAACCAGGAAACAGTCATCGGCGGAAATGAGCTCGGCATCTCCGGCTATCCGACGTTCAACGGGCGGACCGAGATGGCGGATGAGCTGGCGAAGGTGGGCTTTGACGTCGTGCTCGGGGCCAACAACCACATCCTGGATCAGAACGCACAGGGTGTGCTGCACATGCTGACCTATTTCAACACCAATTATCCGCAGATCTCGGTCCTGGGAATTCACGGAAGCTGGGAAACCCGGGATGCGGTGACCGTGCGGGAGGTCAATGGTATTCGGCTCGGTCTGATCAATTACACGGATATTCTGAACATTCCGTCTTTCTACAACGGAAACGAATATCTGGTGGATTATCTGGACTATGACCGTCTGGCAGCGCTGATTGCCCAGGCAAAGGCGCAGTCGGATTTTGTGATTGTCTTCCCGCACTGGGGCACGGAGTATAACCTGGCCACGGATGCAAAACAGGCCCAGGAAGCGGCGTTTCTCGCCCAGCAGGGGGTCGACCTTGTCATCGGTACCCATCCGCATGTGGTGGAGCCGGTGGATTACATCGACCGCCCGGACGGCGGCAAGATGCTGATCTATTACTCTCTGGGCAATTATCAGTCCATTCAGAACAAGGAAATGTGCATCATCGGCGGGATGGCACAGGTCGATATTACCAAGGACGGCCTTGGCACCCGGGTCAGTGATTTCAATATGGAGTTTCTCGCGACGGATTACCGCATGAGCATGACGCGGGAACTGGATTACTACGATATGGTGACCACCTATCCGTGGGAGATGTATTCGATGGATCTCTCGCGGACCAGCTGGGCGCATTATGACAATCCGTCCTTTGACGACAATCTTCTCTTCCGCCTGGAGGCGCAGATGGCGGCACAGGTAGCGCAGAAGAGGGCGGAAGCCGGGTTTGCACAGTAACGGAACACGCAGAATCAGGCGCACAGAAATCATTATTTTGCCGGAGCGGACGGTCCGTCCGTCTGCCGGTGTGGGAAACCAGGAAAGGAAGAAAGGGCAATGGACAAGAGTAAATTCAGCACGCCGCTTTCGCTTCGGAAGATTCATCTGGATGATTCCTTCTGGAAGGGTGAGATGGAACTGGTCCGGACAGAGATGATTCCCTACCAGTGGCGGACGCTCAATGATCAGGAGCCGGGCGCGGATCCCAGTTTCTGCATCCACAACTTCCGCGCGGCGGCAGAAATCACGCGGGAGAAGAAGGAACAGGGCGATGCCTATCAGGAGCCGAAGTATACCTACCGCGGATTCGAGACGCTGCCGGAGGACCCGGCGCACCCGGATCCCGACAAGTTTTACGGCTTTGTCTTTCAGGACAGCGATCTGTACAAGTGGATCGAGGCGGCGGCCTACTCGCTGACGCAGCATCCGGATCCGGCGCTGGAGCAGACGGTGGACGGCGTGATTGATCTGATTGCCTCGGCTCAGCAGGAAAACGGATATCTGGACACCTACTACATCATCAACGGGATGGACAAGATCTTCACCAATCTCCGGGATCACCATGAGCTCTACTGCTTTGGCCATCTGACCGAGGCGGCCGTGGCCTATCATCAGGCGACCGGCAAGGACACTCTGCTGAACGTCGCCTGCCGCTTTGCGGATTTCATCATCAGCCGCTTCGGCACGGAGCCGGGAAAGATCGCCGGGTATCCGGGTCATGAGATTGCCGAGATGGCTCTAGTTCGCCTGTATGAGGAGACGCAGGAGAAAAAGTACCTGCAGCTGTCCGAATATTTTGTGAACCAGCGCGGAACACAGCCCTATTATTTCGACCAGGAAAATCATCCCGAGGTGGATCAGAGGACAAAGATCCGCTATGCCTACAACCAGGCGCATCTGCCGGTGCGGGAGCAGAAGGAGGCGGTCGGCCATGCGGTCCGCGCCATGTATCTGTATTCCGGCATGACGGATGTGGCACGACTGTCGGGAGATGATTCCCTGTTTGACGCCTGCCGGACTCTCTGGGAGAGCACGGTGCGCGAAAAGATGTATGTGACCGGCGGTGTGGGAGGCACCGCGATGGGAGAGGCGTTTTCGTTCCCGTTCGACCTGCCCAATGATCTTGCCTATGCCGAAACCTGTGCGGCCATCGGCCTCGTCTTCTTTGCGCGGCGCATGCTGCAGGCGGATCCGGATTCCCGCTACGCCGATGTGATGGAGCTGGCACTGCACAACGGGGTGATCAGCGGAATGGCGCTGGACGGGAAGAGTTTCTTCTATGTCAACCCGCTGCAGGTGCTGCCGGAGGCATGCCGCCGGGATGAGCGCAAAAAGCATGTGGAGCCGGTCCGCCGCAAATGGTTCGGATGTGCCTGCTGCCCGCCGAATCTGGCAAGGCTGGTCAGTTCCATCGGCGCGTATGCCTATACCGAGCGGGAGAACACACTCTGGATTCACCTGTATACGGGCGGAACGGTGGAGAAAACCGTGGGAGACCGGACCGTTCCGGTGAAGATTTCCTCCGGATTTCCGTGGGACGGCCGGGTGGATGTGACGGTGGACAGCAGTGAGCCGGTTTCCATGACGGTCGCGTTCCGCCTTCCCGGATGGTGCGGAGATGACTTTGCACTCACGGGTGCACAGGGCATGGAATGTCGGGAGGAAAAGGGCTATCTCTATGTCACCGGAGAATGGTCGGACCAGACCAGAATTCATCTGGACTTCCCCATGAAGGTACGCGTGCTGCAGGCAGATACCCGGGTGCGTGAGGATGCAGGGAAACTCTGCGTGACCAGAGGCCCGGTGGTCTACTGCCTGGAGCAGAAGGACAACGGCGAAAACCTGGATCTGATCCGTCTGAAGGGAACGGCGCTCTTTACCGAGGAGCGCAGCAGTGAGTTCGGCTCTGAGATGGTGATGCTGCGCGCGCAGGGAGTGCGGGAACTCCCCGATGAATCGGAGAGCACCCTGTACCATGGATACCGGAAGCCGAAGACAGAGCCGGTAAGTCTGCGCTTTATCCCCTATTATGCGTGGGCCAACCGGGGCGAGAATGAGATGACTGTCTGGGTGCGCTCTGCGGACTGATGCGGGAAACGCCCGGACGGATGTGGACGGCAGACGAATGCCGGGCAGACATGCGGGCCAACTCCGACAAGTGTGCGGATTCGAATGGAGCCTGGCCGGATACACAGAAAGAACAGAAGAGCCGCCGCCTTTCCAAAAACCGGAAATGCGGCGGCTTACCTGTGGGTTGGAGATATCCGAAAAAACACCGGGCGAAACGGGAATCATTGGATCCGTTCCGCCCGGCGGGGCTGTTTACCGTGTGATTTCATCCGCGGTATGCTTCAGCGGCGTCTCTTTCAGGCTCTCGATCTTTCCGGCATCGGCGAGCCCTGCGGCCTCCGGGTTCAGTGGAAGATGATCCAGAACCTTCGTCCCGTGCTGCGCGGCGACGCTGTCGATCGTGCTGTGTCCGAAGATATAGTGCTTCGCACCGCAGTCAGGGCAGACAAAGTAGGACATGTTCTCCACAATGCCGAGCACTTTGACGTTCATGATTTCTGCCATCTTCACAGCCTTGGTGACAATCATCGAGACCAGATCCTGCGGGGAGGTGACGATGATGATCCCGTCCAGCGGGATGGACTGGAACACGGTGAGGGCGACGTCGCCGGTCCCAGGCGGCATATCGACGAGCATGTAGTCAATCTCGCCCCAGTGCACCTCGGTCCAGAACTGCTGTACCGTGCCGGAGATGATCGGGCCGCGCCATACCACCGGATCGGTTTCATCCGGGAGCAGGAGATTCAGGGAGATTACCTTGATCCCCTCCGCGGTCTCCGCTGGAATGATTCCGTCCTGATCCTGCATCAGGGGACCGCGCAGGCCGAATGCCTTCGGTATGGACGGACCAGTGATATCGGCATCCATGATGGCCGTCCGATAGCCGCGGCGGGCCAGTTCCAGACCCAGGAGAGAGGTGACCATCGACTTGCCGACGCCGCCCTTGCCGCTGACGACGCCGATCACGTGTTTCACATGGCTGGCTGCGTTCACCGGCTTCAGAAAACTTTCCGGGCCGTCTGCCTGTCCGTCCTCCGCACCCGCATGCAGGTCGCGCTTCGGCTGATATCCTTCCCCGCGCTCCTGCTCGGCAAGCGCCTCCGCCTCCAGGCGGGAAGCCTCCTCGAGCAGCTCCTCATCGGACTTTGCGCTGCTGTTTTGTTGATTCATTGATATTTTTATGCGTGAATCCTGCCGCTTACCTGACAGGAGAAAACGCACTCTGCCGTAAGGCAGACCTCCTTTGCTGTGAGTCTTTGATTGCGACGGCATTCTGCGAAATTCAAGGAATTTCAAGGCAGGCCGTCGGGGTTTCTGCCTGAAAATATATAACACAGAACCCGATTCTGCGCAACAGGCGCGCATTTGCCCTGCGTTGACACTTTTTTTCGATGCGCTTATACTGGAATTATTGTACGGATGCAGTACCGCGCCGGAAGAAGGCTCTCTCTGCGGGAAGGGTGAGCCGTCTACCGGAACCTGGGAACATTCGGGCGGGGAAAAGGGGGATTATGCGAGAGACGGATATCAGCCCATGCCGGAATCCGGGGAGATTCCGGTGGAAAAAGTTCGGGAAAAAGGGACCGCATGCAGCGGCTTGTCCTGCGCTGGTCAGTCTGATCACGGCCGGCTTCATCGCCGTATCCCTCGGGTACGGGGCCGGCAATTCTGCCCTGGCGGCGCAGCAGCAAACCGGGAACGGGACGGCTGCGTCAGAGACGGATGCACCGATGCCCCGGAACCGGACGGCGGACACGGATTACGGGACGGCTGCCATGGCGTATCTTCAGACGATTGCCACGGATTATCCGGCGCGGACGAATGAAGAGAACGCGCGGTCTGATACGGATGCAGCGATGGAAGCGTGGATTGCGGACGAACTGGCCGGCATGGGTTACACGGTCCACACGCAGGAGTATGTGCATCAGAATTATACCGGCACCAATGTCTACGTGAACAAACCAGGGAATTCTGATGATCTGATTGTGCTCGGCGCCCATTATGACTGCGTGGATACCGCGGGGATCGATGACAACGGGTCCGGGGTGAGTGTGCTTCTGGAGACTGCCCGGCGGTTCTACGGTGTCCCCACGGATTGTTCCCTGCAGTTTGTCTTCTTCGACAACGAAGAGCACGGCGGATACGTCGGTTCCTACAATTACGTTGCGCACAATCTCCGGCCGGAGGGGCTTCTGGACCGCGTCCTCTGCTATCTCAACTTTGACTCGGTCGGCGCGGGGGATTACCTCTTCGCCTACGGCGGCATTTACGGAAAGAACGGCGTCCTGCAGGACATCTGGCCCTGGCATGCGGCACAGGAGGCGGCGGAGGACGCCAGCGTGGATCTGCATACGCTGCCTGCGGAAGTCGCGGAGAATCCGGATGCGGAGATTGCCTTCCCGACGCCGACCCGCTATCGCGGAAGCGACCATTATTATTTTTCTGCGGCGGGCATTCCCTATGTCTATTTTGAGGCCTCACGCTGGTGCGAGGAGGGCGGGGGCGGCGGAAATGCTGACACGGTCCTGACCTGCCATTACCAGAGCGCCGACCCGGCTTTCGTGGAAACCGGCGGACAGATTATGCACACACGGTTTGACAGCCTTGCGGAAATTGAGCGGCTGCTGCCGGGAAGGCTCCCTCGGAATCTTTCGGACACAGCCGCGATTGCCGCCGGGATGATTCAGAATATCACGCCGGACACGCCGGCGGAGATGACCGAAAAGTATGGCGTGGAAACGCGGAAAGAGTTTACGGCGGATCTTGCGTCCGGAAAAATCAGCGGGGAGGAAGCTTCAGACGCCGCGCCGGAGGATACACAAGAAGTGACCGAGCGTGTTTCGGAGGAGGCAAAGGCCGGCACGGCACTCGATGTCGGCGGGGAAAAGCAGGCCGGAATCGCAACCAGCCAGAATCGTCTGGGCCTCGTGCTTTGCCTGCTTTTTCTGGCAGCGGCCGCAGCAGCCGTGCTTGCTCTCCTTCTGGCGGGAATCCGCACACTGTCCCGGCCAAAGCGCCGCAGACGCGGCGGCCGCCGGAGAAAAAGAAGAGAGTGAAACCGGAGAACATACCCGGATCTATGGTAAAAATCAGAAATCAGGGAACCGGAGGTGATTGAAATTTTGAAAGCAAAAGAAGATCTTCCGCTGCGGGATATCATTTTTGCCAGCCTGCGGGAACAGATTCTGCACGGGGACCTGCAGCCGGGAACGCACCTGGGGGAAGTCGCGCTGGCGGACCGCTTCGGCGTCAGCCGTACGCCGCTGCGGGAGGCGATCCGGCTGCTGGAGCAGGAAGGCCTGGTGAAAATCTATCCGGGACGCGGCGCAGAGGTGGCCAGCATCACGGAAAAGAACGTACACGATGTCCTCGAGATCCGCTGTGCGCTGGAGGAACTGGCAGCAGAGCTGGCGGTGGACCGGATCACCGCGCAGGGCAAATCGGATCTCCGGCGGGCAGAGGCGGTGTTCCGGAACAGCATCAACAGCCCGGATCTGGCGCGGATTGCGGATCATGACGAGGCACTGCACGATACGATCTTTGCCGCAACCGGAAATCCGGTCCTCCAGAAAGTGATCAGCAACCTGCGAGAGCAGATGTACCGCTACCGCCTGGAATATATCAAGGATCAGACAACCCGGAACTGCCTGGTGGAGGAACACCACCGTCTCTGCGAGGCGATCATCCGCGGGGACAAGGAAGAGGCGCGAAAAGCCGCGGGTGAGCATATCCGGAATCAGGAGAGCACCGTTCTGCGCAATCTGGCCGCAAGGGAGAAAAATGGAAAGAATGCAGCTTCGAGCAATGGGAAAAATTAACCTCGGTCTGGACGTGACGGGCGTCCGTCCGGATGGCTACCATGAGGTCCGGATGGTCATGCAGACCGTGCGGATGTTTGACCGGCTGACCTTTACAAGGACGGCTGCACCGGGGGTCCGGATTGCGTCGAACCTGCGTATTCTGCCGACGGGCAGCACCAACCTGGTCTGGAAGGCCATCACATCCCTCGTGCCGGAGGAACAGCTCAATCCGGGGATCGGCGTCTTCATCGAGAAGAGAATTCCGGTTGCCGCGGGAATGGCAGGGGGAAGCGCCGATGCGGCTGCGGCACTGATTGCGGCCAACCGGATGTTCGGCCTCGGACTCTCCATGGACCAGCTGATGGAAAAGGGACTCGCCCTCGGCGCTGACATTCCGTACTGCCTGATGCGCGGCACGGCGCTGGCGGAGGGAATCGGGGAGACACTGACAAAGCTTCCGTCCTGTCCGGACTGCATCATCCTGATTGCCAAACCGCCGGAAGGCGCTTCCACCCGGCAGATTTATCAGAATCTGGTGCTGGATGATTCGGTTCAGCATCCGGATATCGACGGCCTGTGCCGCGCGATCGAACGGGGGAGGATGGATGAAATGCTGCCCTGCATGGGCAATGTGCTGGAGCCGGTTACCTCGGCTCTCTGCCCGGCGATCCGCCGGATTTCCGCAAGAATGATGGAGTGCGGAGCGGACAAGGCGATGATGACCGGCAGCGGCCCCACGGTGTTCGGAATTTTCCGGGACCGCGGAATCGCAGAGCGCGCCAAGCAGGTGCTCTTGAAAGCCGGAGACTGCGCGATTGTCTATGTGACTAGCCCGTTTACACCGGCGGCGTGAAAAGCGCCGCCCGGAAAATGAAAGGCAGTCCCTGTTCAGGGGCTGCCTTTTTTCAATGGTCAAATCAGGCCGATCGGATCGGGATATTACGTCTGCAGTTTCATTGGATGACAGGGCAGAGAAAACGGTAAATTGACCGATTTCCCTGCCTTGCTTGATTGCCACATCAGTAAGAATAGATAAAATCATGTATTTCCCATCAAAGGATATGTTAAAATATCATAAATTTCACTGATTTTTCCATAGAAATCCCCCCGAGCTGCGGGTATTATAATATTAAATAAGGCTTACTGGTACTTGAATGTGCAGGAGCAGGCTGGCAGGCCTGCGCTTTCGGAAAAAGTAGAAACGGAACAGGAAACGAAATCAAAAATGAAATACAGGGAAGGAATATGAAAGAGGAATCTTTGAGAAATTCCAGGGGAAATGTGCGGGGAAAGAAAAGCTTTCTCCAGAAGCTGATCCGCTACAGAACACTTCTTCTGATGCTGTTGCCGGCGGTCATTCTGGTGTTTATTTTTGCCTATGTGCCGATGGCAGGAGCGGTCATCGCTTTTAAAAAATACAATTACCGGCTTGGCATTTTCGGAAGTCCGTGGAACGGACTGGATAATTTCAAGTTCTTCTTCCGGTCGGGAAAAGCGCTGATCATCACCCGCAATACGGCGCTGTACAACATTGCCTTTATCCTGACCTCGACCTTTCTGGAGGTATTCTTTGCCATTGTTCTGAATGAGATGACCCACAGGAGACTGAAGAAAATCACTCAGTCTGTGATCTTCCTTCCGTATTTCATCTCATGGGTCATTGTGGGATCCATCGCGTACAGCCTGTTCAACTATGAGACGGGCACGCTGAATGCAATCCGGGACGCATTTGGGCTGTCCCGCGTCAATTTTTACGGCAAAGGCGCTTACTGGCCCTGGATTATTATTTTCTTCAATGCGTGGAAAGGGGTCGGATACGGCATGGTTGTCTATCTGGCGGCGATTGTCGGCATTGATGAATCCCTGATCGAGGCGGCGGAGATTGACGGAGCGAATATTTTCCAGAGAACGCGTTATATCACTCTGCCGGAACTGCGCGCGACGGTTGTCACCCTCACTCTGCTGGCGCTGGGAAGAATCTTCCGCGGGAATCTGGACCTTTTCTACCAGCTGGTAGGGCAGAACGGGACGCTGTTCAATTACACGGATGTGATCGATACCTATGTGTTCCGGTTGACGCTCAAAGCGTCCGATGCCGGCCAGACGGTGGCGGTCGGTCTGTATCAGTCGGTCCTCTGCTTTGTCACAATCCTCATTGCCAACGGGATTGTGAAAAAGATCGAACCGGATTATTCACTTTTCTAGGAGGATACCGGCATGAAAGCAAATGTTCAAACCGGAAGCCGAAGACACAGGATCCATGCGCGGGATGTGACGATCTTCAAGGCAATCGGCTATCCGTTTCTGGCGATATTCGCCGTTCTGTGCCTGCTGCCGTTCCTGCTGGTCATCGGATCGTCCTTTCAGAGTGAGAATGAGATTGCCCGGCTGGGATATCGACTGATTCCGAAACATTTTTCCCTGGACAGCTACCGGAGTATTTTCCAGAATCCAGGCTCGATCATCCGGGCGTACGGTGTCACAATCTTTGTCACGGTTGTCGGAACGGCGGCATCCACGTTCATCAACATGATGACCGGATATGTCCTGATGCGCAGGGATTTCGAGTGGAGAAACAAGTTTTCCTTCTACTTTTTCTTCACTACACTGTTTTCCGGCGGCCTGATGCCGTGGTACATGGTCTGTATTGCGCTGGGATTCCGCGACAATATCTTTGCGCTGATTATTCCGGGCATCGTGTCCGTCTGGAATATTATCCTGGTCAAGGGTTTTGCCGCTGGGATTCCGTATGAGATCACGGAATCTGCCAAGATTGACGGCGCAGGCGATTTTCAGATATTCATTCGCCTGATCTGGCCGCTTTCCACACCGGTGATCGCAACCATCAGCCTGTTTACCGCACTCGGATACTGGAACAGCTGGTACAACACCATGCTGTTCATTCACGATGAGAAGCTGTACAGCCTGCAGTATCTGCTCTACAAACTGATCAATGACGCGCAGGCACTGCGGGACATTGCCTCGGAATCCGGCGAAGTGATCAACACGGTGCCGATAGAATCGATGAAAATGGCGCTCACAGTAATTGTCACCGGGCCGATCCTGCTGCTGTATCCCTTTGTGCAGAGATACTTTATCAAAGGACTGACACTGGGAGCTGTGAAAGGGTAATCAGGAAGGAAAAATACCGGATGAGCCGCATACCGTTTGGCCTTCTTACAATACATGAGCGGAACGGGATGACCGTGAAGCCTGCAGGCAGAACGGTATCATTTCGGCAGGATTTGGACAGCGGCATAAAAAATAAGCACATGACTGTCAGAAAGACAGTACAGATAAAGGAGGAATTACGATGAGAAAGAGACTGGCAGGAATTCTGCCGGCAGTAGCAGCGGCAGCTATGGTGTTTTCTGGCGTACCGGCTATGGCGGAGGAGAGCAGCGAGGCGGCCACGGATTATTACGGCAATGATGTAAGCGAACACGTGGATCTCACACTGTATTATGTCGGAAATGACTACGGCGACGAGCAGATGGTGTTCGATGCCGTCAACAAAATCCTCGAGAAGGAGGTCAACGCCACCATCACCTTCAAGGCGCTGTCTCTGTCGGATTATGCCACCAACTATTCTCTGCTGCTGGCGGGCGGGGAAGATGTCGACCTGATTTATACCTCGAACTGGTGCTTCTATGTGGACGAGGCAGGGCAGGGCGCTTTCAACGAGATCACGGACGATATGATTTCGAAGTATATGCCCCAGACCTATGCCGCGCAGGACAAGGCATCCTATGAGCAGGGCATGATCGATGGAAAACTCTATTATGTGCCGGCCAACAAGATCGGATATCTGCATCCGGTGGTTGCGATCCGCGGTGACCTGAGAAAGAAATACAACATGGATCCGCTGGAGAGCATCGATGACCTGTATGCCTATATGGCTGCCATTGCCGCAGACCAGGATTCCGGCGTGCAGTACGCTTACAACGCATCCCAGAACGGCCAGTTCCTGGAAGACATGATTGCGGTGACCGGAAACAACCTGATCAAGGTCAATGACTATTTCTATTACCAGTATGAGGAAGGAAAGACGGATTATTCCGCAGATGACGTGTTCTTCCTGTATGATTCGGATTTCTACAAGGAATTTGCACAGGAGATGAAGACGGCTGCAGAAGCCGGCGACTGGTCGATGAGTTCCATCAACAATCAGACCGATGTCCGGGATTCCTTCCTGAACGGAACCTCCGCGGTTTATATTCAGAACCTGGGCACGGCCGGCGGCGCCTGCAACTCGATGCTCCAGACCAATCCGGACTGGGAGCCGGAACTCTACGATCTGAACATGGACAAGGTATCGATCGGTGCTTACGACTCGGACGGATACGCGGTTCCGTATACATCGAAGAATCCGGAGCGCGCGCTGATGGCACTGGATGTGCTGAAGAACAACAAGGAAGCCTACACGGATATCCGCTATGGAATTCCGGGATATCACATTACACGCAACGATGACGGAACATGGAGTCAGGCAGAGCACTACGGAACCTGGTCTTACGGCGCGGCTCCGTCCTGGGGACTGAAGAACACGACGCTTGAGATGGACCAGCAGGGAACCTTCCAGACGCAGCTGGATATCATGGACAAGTGGAAGGAGATTTCCGTCCAGAGCCCGACCGTCGGTTTTGCGTTCTCAACGACGGATGTTTCGGATGCGTGGGCAGCGATGACGGATGTGAAGACGCAGTATGTACCGCTGCTTCAGCTGGGTCTTGCGGATGACATTGATTCCACCATTGCCGAGCTGGATGCACAGGCACAGGCGGCCGGAATCGATGAGATCAAGCAGGCCATGGCGGATCAGCTGACGGCATACTTCTCAGAAAAAACGACAGAGTAACCTTCTGTAGCACCAGAAGAGGAGGCCGGTCGAAAGGCCGGCCTCCTTTATTGAAAATTTTCAGGAATTTCCCCGCTTTTCAGAGCGGGGAATGTCATGAATCAGACAGCGGAGGAAAACAAAAGATGTCAGAACAATGCTGGGAAATCCTGTCCGTACGGGAGCAGAACCGCTGGGCGTTTCAAATCCGCGGCGCGGACGGGGAAGCGCCCCGTTCCGCTCGGGTGACCGGACCGGACGGGACCGTTTCCGAAGCGTACCGCTCCGGGGCGGACAACAGAGAAGACGGTGTGCTTCGGGTGCCGGTGAAGCATCCGGTACTGTGGTCGTCGCAGTCTCCGGCGCTGTATACCATCCGGATTGCACCGGAACAGGGACCGGAGGAAGAAATCCGCACCGGACTGCGAGAGGTTGTCCGAAAGGGACAGAAAGTCTTCTGGAACGGAAATCCGGTGAAGCTGTTCGGGCTTGTCTACCGGGAGCGGGAGAAAAAAGACGGAGAGACGGAGCAGGAACACCGGGCACTTCTGGAACATGACCTCCGGCTGTTCCGTGAAGCCGGTGTCAATTATCTGCGGGCGATGAAACAGCCGTACTCGGAATCGCTTCTGTCCCTCTGCGATGAGCTGGGCTTTTTTGTGGAACAGACGCTGGGGTACGAGGAAATCGGGAAGGACGGACCGTGCATTCAGAACGACCCGGCGCAGAGAGAGAATTTCCGTGAGACTGCACGGCAGACCGTGCAGACCGGCCGGAATCATCCCTGCATCCTTCTGTGGCTGGCAGGCGCAGACTGCATCTGGGGAGAAAATTTCCGGCAGGCTGTCCGGGAAATCCGCAGCCTGGATGCGGTGCGTCTGATCAATTTCCATCTGCCGATGAGCATTCCGGAGAATGATTTTCTGCCGGATGTCTGGAGTGTCTGGTTTAACGCCTGGAACATGCCGATGGACCGCTGTTATGACCAGATGGTGATTTTCCACACGCCTGGCACGGATAATCCGATCGGCTATCAGGTGGGAGAGGCGCAGGAGGTATGCCTGCCGGTCCTGCAGGACGCGATGGCACCGGTGCCTTATCACGACCTGGATGATCTGGAGCGGGATCCGGGGATCCATGCGTTCTGGGGAGAGAGCATCCGCCGTTTTGCGAAAGCCCTCCGGGAAACAGAGGGAGCGCTGGGCGGAGCGGTTCTGGCCGCGGTGGATGACCCGGCCTGCGGCTGTGCAGGTGTGCTGGATGAAAAACACCGCCCGAAGAGAGAGTACGATGAAATGAAACGAGCATTTGCCGCAGATCCGTTCACAGTGACAAGAGCGGATGGCCGGATCACGGTGGAAAACCGGAAGCTTCGCGCGGAGATGTCCCTTCGCACCGGCGAATTCCGGTATATCGCGGTCAAATCGCAGCGGGATGAGAAAACGGACGGCGGGGACCGTGTGTACCGGCCGGTGATCCTCGGCGGGCCGCGGCTGCACACCGGTCGGTTCGGAACCGGCGCGTGGAATGCCGAAAACGTTTCTGTGGAAACCGGCGACCGGGAGGTGGTTTTTACGGTGGATGCGCGGTCCCAGCGGGCCGTCTGCGTCCGGTTTGTCATTCATCTGCGGGAAGACGGGGAGATTGACACCGAGGGAATCGTGAAGGATTTCGGGAGACCGCTCCCGCACCGGGTCAAAGCCGGCATCGGTCTGGATCCCGGCGGGCTGGATGAATTCGGCATCCTTTGGGTGACGGCGCCTGAGATGGAAAAGATCAGCTGGCTCTCAGCGGCCGGCACCGAAGTGCAGGAAGGAACACCGGGCTCTTGCGGCCTGCAGACAGCAGGGCAGGTGGAGGATCCGGAGCGGTTCTTCGCTCAGAAATTCCGCCTGCTTGCCGCAGACCTTCAGAGCCGGGCAGATCAGCCGTTTGTCCGGATTTCATCGGACGGAACGCAGTCGATCCGGCTGGAACGGGTCGCGGATCCGGCAGTCTGTCTGGACGACCGGGATTCGGAGAATGCGGTGGCTTCTGCAGATTGGACGGGAGAATGGTACCGGGTGGATGATGCCGCCGGGCAGGTCAATCCCACGGAAACCATGTCTGATCAGAAAGGGGCTTTCTGTACGGTGCATTTCTTCGGGGAGGGCATCCGGATTTACGGGACTTCCGACCGCAACCGCGGTCTCTTTGATGTGCGGATCGACGGGAAGGAGGCCGCCGCCGGGCTGAATGAGCACACGCCGGAGGCGTATTTTGCCACGATGAGCCGCGGGTATGAGAAGCGGTATCATCAGAAATTGTTTGAGATTACGGGACTGCAGGCAGCGGAACATGTCTGCGAACTGACCGTGCGGGGGGAGCACTGCGCGCCTTCGCAGGGAAACTGGGTCTCCGTAGACTCGTTTGAGATTGTCCACCCGTCGTATCCGGAACGCCTTCTGCTGTATGTAAATGAAGGTGTGAATTATCCGAGAATGGTATTCGGCAATTATACGCGGCGGGTGTTCCCGGAGAAGGACGCGAAGGTGCGTTCCGCTCTGCGGCTGATCCCTCCGGAGAGGGACAATGCCGGCGGAGGCTGTAACGAGGCATCCGGGGCGGTGCGGAACCCACCGGCAGAAGAGAATGCCGGAACGGACAGAGACAGGAGGTGCGAGTCATGATACGGACAATGGCAATTCCCGCGATTCCGGAGATTGTGCCGGTGCCGGAGCACGTGGCCGGATGCAGCAGTCCGGTCCTCTGCCTGGACGGTTCCTGGGAGTATTGCAGCCTGCCGGATGCGGCCGGACTGGAGGCATGCCGGAAAAACTTCACGGATGCCGGGAAAAAGCCAGCAGATCTTTCCGGGTACGCATGGCGGGAGATCCCGGTTCCCTCCTCCATGGACCGGGAACATATTCCGGGGTTTACCGGATACTGGCTCTGCCGGAAAACGGTGCAGCTGCCGTCCTGCGCGCCGGGCAGCCGGATGGTTCTGCGCTTTGAGGGGACCAACGCGCATGTGTGGCTTTATGTCAACGGAACCCCGGTCGCTGCGCACGAGAACGGGATGATCACGTGGAATGCGGACATCACGGCCGCGGTCGGATCCGCTCGCACGGCAGAGATTCTCCTGGCCGGCGACGACAGGTCCGAGCGGGTGAGTACGTTTAACCATGGCGGCATCCTGCATGATGTTTATCTCCTGATGCTTCCGACGTATTATCTGGCTTCCTTCCACGCGGATGCGGTTCCGGTGTGGCTTTCGGACCGGACGGACGGCAGCCTGACAGTGACAGTCTCGGTCAAATCCGGACATCTGACGGGACTTTTCCCAATGGAAGAGGAAGCCACGAACGAAAGCGAGCCTTCCAAAATCAGTGACCGGGCTCTTAGGTTCCGGCTGCTGGGCCCGGATGGAAAAGAGATCCCGATGCATCCGGACCAGGTCGATGAAATTTCCGGTACTGTGGCGACAGCCGTCACGGTCGGATCGGAGAACTTCCTGGAAACCAATGTTCCCGATGGCGGCGGGGAGCTTGTCTGCCGCTTTGCGGTGCCAGCGCCGAAACTCTGGGATGCGGAGCACCCCAATCTGTACCGCCTGGAGATCTGCCTGACAAGGGGCGGAAAGATCACGGAAACCGTGTGCCGGAAGGTGGGATTTCGTCAGATTGAGCGGCGGGGAAACCGGGTCTTCATCAACCGCCAGGAGGTCAAGCTCCACGGGACCTGCCGGCACGAGGTGACGCCCCTGAACGGGCGCTCGGTGCCCGCCGAAACCATCGCCAAGGATGTGGCACTGTTCAAGGAAGCGAATATCAATTACGTGCGCACGTCCCATTATCCGCCGAGCGAACATTTTCTGGATCTCTGTGACGAAAAGGGCATCTATGTGGAGGATGAGCTGGCGCTGGCCTTCATCGCGCGCTCCCTGGACTACACCGAGCAGAACCCGCGGGAAGCGGGACGATATCTGTCCCATTTTGCGGAGACCTATGCGAGGGACGGCTCTCATCCCTGTGTGATCATCTGGTCCCTGTGCAATGAATCCTTCTGCGGCACGAATTTTGACCTCCTGAATCGTTTCGCAAAGCGGACCGATCCGACACGACTGACGAAATTCAGCTATCCGATGACCATGCGGGAGGATTATCGCCCGGTGGACATCTGGAGCATCCACTACGCGAACGAGGAGGACGATCCCTCGGTCCGCCGGGACAATGTGGGTGTCGGCGGGGCATTCGGGAAGACCATGCCGGTCCTGCACGACGAGTACGTCCATGTCCCGTGCTATAACCGGTCGGAGCAGCGGCGGGACCCCGGAGTGCGCGAATTCTGGGGAAAGAGCATTGCCCGCTTCTGGGACCGGATCTGGAATACGGAAGGGGCGCTGGGCGGCGCCATCTGGGCCGGCATCGATGAGACGGATCTGTATGTCGGCGGAAACGACACCCATCTGGAATGGGGCATCATCGATCTCTGGCGGCGCAGAAAGCCGGAGCATACCATGGTGCGCCGGGCGTATTCCCCGGTGGTGCTGCGGGGCGTCAACCGCCTGACGGAGGAGATCCGGGCAGAGCGCGGGGAGACAAATCCGCCTGCCATCGGGATTCTGCCGGCCGCCGGAAGTGCCGGTGCTGGAGATGTACTGCGGATTCCGGTCGAAAACCGTTTCTGCCACACGAATCTGGCAGAGGGGACTTTCGCGGGCTGGTACCTGACGGCACAGGAGGCGGGGGACCTGTCGCGGGACGCGTGCGAGCGGGCGGCGCAGAGCGGGAAGGCTGTTTGGTCCTTCCGGCTTCCGGGACCTGACATCCCGCCGCGCGGGACGGGGCAGGTGAATGTCCCGTTCTGTCCGGATGCGGCATACCTGTATCTGACCTTCACGGACGGATGCGGAAATCAGGTGTCAGAAGATCTGATTGATCTGGAATCGTTCCGCGGGGAAATACCGGCTGCACAGAATTCGTTCGAAGTGTCCGTGAAACCGGATTCTCCGGCCATTTCCCGGAACGCTATGGAATATCACATCAGCACGCGGACCGGACGCTTTACAGAAATTTTGCGGAACGGAACCGTGCAGATCACGGACGGGCCCTTCCTGCGCGCGGCCTATCTGCAGCTTCCGGAATGGCAGGCGGAGGAGATCACGGCGGACGGGCAGACGGTAGATTCCGCTGCGGCGCCGGAACTCTGCCTGACAGGAGATTTTGACCACACCGTTATGGTCCGAGGAAGCTTCGGCGGTGCGATGGGACTGACGTGGACCTATCGGATCGGCCGGGACGGAAGCCTCGGAATTCGATTCCATGTCGATTCTCTTCGGATCGCGATGCCGCGGCGGATCAAGCTGCGCGTCGGTGTGGACTGCGGCGGTCTGGATGAACTGGGGATCACCATGATTTCGGCACAGGGAACCGACCGGATTTCCTGGGAGAGGACGGGGGATTATTCCGTTTACCCGGAGGACTTCATCGGACGAAACCGCGGCACCGCCTGCAAGGGGAGTCCGGAGAGGACAGAGCCCTTCGGTACCAGGCCGGATCACCCGTGGAAGGAGGATACACACTTTGACATAAAAAACGGCCGCTGGGATCCGGGCCTGAGGGGAAGCAATGACTTCTGCAGTGCAAAGGAAAATCTGGCAAATGCCCGGATTTTCTCGGGCACAGAAGACGGCCTCTCCTGGAAGGTTTTACCGGTACCGCAGAAAGCGGATGGCTGGGATCAAGAAAATCCGGAGAATGGCTGGATGTCAGAAGCGGCCGGCATGTTTCCCGGAAGCGGCCTGACGCTTCGGGCGGAGGGACTCCTGCGGAGAGACCGAGAGATTTTCTGCGGGGATCCCCGTCTGCAGTATTCGGGAAAATGGTACCGGATGGAAACCCCCGACCGGTACGGTGCCCGGACCGAGATGTGTGCGGAGGAGAAAGGCGCGTCGGTAACGATCCGCTTCCGCGGAACCGGGATCGTCTGGTATGGTTCAGCGGATGTGAATTACGGGCTGGCAGACCTTTCGCTGGACGGAAAACCGGCGGGGCGGATCAGTCAGAAGGTGGACGGCGTGGATTTTCCGGGCTCTGCGGAGGGATTCGACCGGAGAGACCACATCGCGGTCTGGTCGGTATCCGGCCTGGACGACGCAGAGCACACGCTGACGGTCACTGCCGCCGGGGCATGCGCGCCGGACGCGAAGGGGAATCTCATTGCACTGGAGTGCTTCTATATTCTGCGGAAGGGAGACCTGCAGGAGACGGCAGTGCATCTTTTACATGCCAGAAATTTCCCGCAGATCTCCTGGGGCAACTGGAAACGTCCGCCGATCCTCCTGCGGAAGGGAGACGCGGAAGAATTCCTTCTGCAGTTTTAAAGACTGCTGAGGGATATGGCTCCCTGCGAATCCCGCGGCACCGGGAGATCGTCGGAAGCGTCCGGACGATCGATGAAAGTACGCAGCGGATCGCGGGCTGCGTTCAGGCGTCCGGACGCAGTCTGCCGAAGGGAGCTGTCAGAGTATCCGGCTCGGAGTCAGCCGCTTGCAGATCTCTGGAAATGCGATAAGATAAGACAAGAATAAAATGTCAGGCAGCGGCTCTGCGGCAGAAGCCGGCGGATCTTTCGCCGGAGTACATCTGCGGCAGAGCGCGCGGCCGGAATGGGGACAGCCGGCACAGGGCCGGCCGCGAAAAAGGAAAGGATGGATACAATGAAAGCAGCACTGGTATATACGAGTACAACACCGGAACTGATCGAGCTGGTGGAGCGGGAAGTCCGGAAAAACATCGGGGATGAGGCGGAGATCATCAGCCTGCAGGATCCGTCGATCCTGGCGGATGTCCGTGCGGCGGGATATGTCACGGCAAAGCCGGCGGCCCGTCTGATGAACCTGTACACCCAGGCGGTGGCCCAGGGCGCGGACGCCATCCTGAATATCTGCTCCTCGGTGGGCGAGGTGGCGGATTCATTCCAGCCGGCGGCCCGGTATCTCGGCATCCCGGTGGTCCGGATTGATGAGGAGATGTGCCGGGAGGCGGTCCGGCTGGGAAACCGCGTGGGCGTGCTGGCCACCCTGGCGACCACGCTGGAGCCCACCAAGAATACGATCCGGCGCGTCGCCCGTGAGATGAACCGCCACGTCACGCTGGTGGACGGGCTGATCGACGGCGCATTCGGACTGGATCAGGAACAGTTCCGCGCGCTCCTGATCGATGCGGCGATGAAGATCCGGGATCAGGTGGATGTGATTGTCCTGGCACAGGGATCCATGGCGTATGTGGAGGAAGACCTCACCCAGGCGACAGGAAAGCAGACACTTTCCAGCCCGCGGTTCGGTGCAGCGGCACTGAAGCGCGCGCTGGAGGCAAAGGGGCTTCTGTGATGGAGACGGGAAGAGAAAACAGGCCGGAGATCCGGCAGATTCCGCCTTTTGCCGGCGCCGTCGGGGCGGACGCCTCGGCAGTGCAGTGGACTGGGGGCTTTTACCGGGAGCGGTTTGATGTGAATGCCGACGTCACTGTCGGACACCTGCAGAATATGTTCGCCTCCCCGGAGATCAGCCACGTCCTGGAGAATTTCAGGATTGCGGCGGGGGAGGCCGAAGGCGAATTTTCCGGCACTGTGTTCGGCGACGGCGATTTCTACAAGTGGATGGAGGCGGCAGCCTATACAGCAGTCCGGAAGAAGGACGAAAAACTCCTGGCGCAGCTGGAGGACTATATCGCGCTGATCGGCCGCGCCCAGCAGCCGGACGGATACATCTCAACCAAGCAGATCATCGGAGAGCGCGAGGGCAGCGGCGTGACCCGCGGGCAGGATATCAATGACTTTGAAGTCTACAACATGGGCCACCTGTTCACCTCGGCCTGCGTGTATTTCCGCCTCACCGGCCGCCGCAGTTTCCTGAACATCGCGGAGAAGGCCGCGGGCTACCTGAAGAATCTGTATGCGGAGGCGGCGCGAAGCGGCCAGGTGCAGACGGCGGTCTGCCCCTCCCATTACATGGGGCTGATGGATTTGTACCGCACGACCGGCCGCAGGGAATATCTCGATCTTGCGGAGCTTTCGGTGAACCTGCGCGACTCGGTGAAGAACGGCCTCGACGACAATCAGGACCGGATTCCGCTCCGGACACACCGCAAAATCGTCGGCCATGCGGTCCGGGCCAATTACCTGTACGCCGGCGTGGCGGACCTGTACATGGAAACCGGCGAGCAGGACCTGAAGACCACGCTGGATGCGGTCTGGAAGAGCCTGACCACACAGAAAGTCTATATCACCGGGGGCTGCGGCGCCCTGTACAACGGGGCCTCTCCGTACGGCAATTTCATGCACCACCAGCTGATCCATCAGGCCTACGGCTATGAGTACCAGCTCCCGAATGTGACCGCCTACAATGAAACCTGCGCAAACCTGGGCGCGATTTTCTGGGCCTGGCGGATGTTCCAGATCCACCCGCAGGCTTCTGTGATGGATTTCTGCGAGCGGGTGATGCTCAATGCCGCCATGGCGGGCGTCAGCCTGGACGGTCGCAGGTTCTTCTACGAAAACATGCTCCGGCGCGCGAAGAAGCTCCCCTACGAGCTGATCTGGGGACAGGAGCGCACCGAGTACATTCTCAGCTACTGCTGCCCGCCGAATCTGTGCCGGACCATCGCCGAATCCTCCGAATATGCCTTTGCGCAGGACCGGGACGGGGTCTGGACCGGTCTGTACGGCGACTGCCGGGGAAGCTTTGCACTGGAAAACGGCGCTGTGTTTACACTCTCCGAGCACACGGCCTACCCCTACAGCGGAAAGATTGTCTTTGATGTTTCGGAGAGCAACGGGGTTCCCTTCCTGCTGCGGGTGCGCATCCCCGGCTGGGTGAGAGAGGGAACGCTTCAGACGGGACGGACGGTGCGGCAGCTGTCCTCCGCGGATGCGGGGACGTACATCGAAGTGCCGGTAACCGCGGAAGCGCTCCGGGGAGAGACGCCGGCGGCCGTGCTGGATCTCTCGATCCGCCCGCGCCTGACCGTGGGGAACGACCTGATCGAGGAGGACAACGGACATGTCTGCGTCGAGGCAGGACCGCTGGTTTACTGCATTGAGTCCGCAGACGTGGAGAAAAGCGGCGTTCAGGATCTGGAGCAGCTTCTCATGCCATCAGATGCGGTCTTTGCGGCAAAGGAGATCCGGATCGGGAATACGCCGGTGCAGGCGCTTTCCACCGAACTTTTGATGCTGCCGCGAAAGCACTATGACCGGGAGGCGCTCTACCAGGATCTGGTGCCGGAAAAACCGGAAAAGGTGCAGGTCACCATGATTCCGTACTTTGCGTGGGACAATCGCGGCCGCGGCGAGATGATGGTCTGGCTGCCGTTAGCGTGGAGATAAGAAACCTCTGTGCGGATGGAAAACGCGTTTTGGGAACATGCTCCGGCTGCGTTTCTGAAATACATCCGGGAGACATTTCTCTGGCGGCGTTTCGTGGGTTGTGTCCGGACAGAAAGAGCTGGAATGTGAGAGGAGAAGAGAAACCATGAGAAAAGTGATTATTTCGCTGGCGCCGGTTCACTCCGGTGATCCGGTGGATGCGGTGAGTCTTGCGGAGGATGTGGCCGCATGCGTGAAGGCAGGTGCCGGGATGTGTCATCTGCACTGCCGGCAGGCAGACGGATCGCTCACGCCGGATCCCTCGTATCTGCAGAAGCAGTTTGCGGAGATCGGAAAACGCTGCGATGTGGTCTGGCAGGCGTCCACGGGCGGCGTGTCCGACATGACGATCGAGGAGAGATGCCATCCGCTGGACATCCCGGGGGTGGAGAGCTCCTCCCTGAATGCCGGTTCCACGAACCTGAACGGTGCGGTGTATGTCAACACCTGGGATCAGATTGATTACTGCGCGAAGGCCTCCTATGACCGGGGAATCATTCCCGAAGTGGAGGTCTTTGACATCGGTATGATTTACAACATCGCGCGGAGTGCGCAGCGCGTACCCTACCACCGCCCGATCTTCTTCAACCTCGTCTTCGGGCATCAGGGCGGAATGCAGCCGGACTGGAAGTGCCTGACAAGCTTTATCAACGCGGTGCCGGCGGATGCGGTCTGGGGCGTGACCCACTACGGCAGGGATAACTGGGAGTTCCTGGCGGCCGCCATCGCCATGGGTGCTGCGGATGTCCGCATCGGGTTTGAGGACAGCAATTACCTCGCACCGGATGAAAAGGCGGAGAAAAACGTACAGCTGGTCGAGCGGCTGGTACAGCTGATCCGCGCGGAGGGTCTTGAACCCGCGACGCCGGAGGAGACCCGTCAGATCATGCACCTGAAGGGGCGGGGCTGACGGCAGTTTCCCTATGCACGTACAGCGGTGGAAGGTAAGACCAGAGCTTGCATCATGCCTCACGCCGTGCCGCAGCGCATTGCAATTCCGGCAGACGGGGTTGCAGGATGGAACCTTTGCCTATTGTATCAATGCAGGATCATGGCAGAATCTTTAACACCCATGCGCAGTCGCAGGGCTTTTGTGCCGGAAGGGAAACCGTCAGCCCCTCGGGCGTCTGGCAGAAGGTGAGCGGCTGATCGGCTCCGAGGAGGGACACGTTCCGGACGGAGGGCATCGGTCCGCCGGTCCGGAACGTTCGGATCGTCAGAGTTCCGTCGGCGGGCCACCCCATGGCGATCGCATAGACTGCGCCGTCCTTCTGCGTGAACCGGAAATCCTTTTCTCCCATTTCGGCGCCCTTCACATCGGTGGAGGCGCCTTTTTTGAGCTGGTCGTGCAGCTTGTCCACGTCAAAGTTCTCGTCCTTTTCCACAGCCGGGCCTTCGCCGCAGACGGTGTATGGCCTGGTTCCGTAGATCGCCTCGCCGTTGATTCTCAGCCAGTCGCCGATGCGCGTCAGCTCCCGGACCGCGTCGGGATGGAAGGAACCGTCCGCCTGCGGGCCGACATTCAGCAGGAGGCATCCGTTCTTTGCGACAATGTCGCACAGCTGCCGGATGATGCGCTCTGCACTCTTGTACTTCGGATGCTGCACAATGCACCAGGTGATCGCATCTTCCAGCCGGTCGTCGCACTGCCATGCATAGGGCTTCGGCTGCGCAAAATGACCGAGCTCCGCGTCGAATACACCGATTCCCGCCGGGAAGTCTTCCTGCTTGTAGGTCAGAATCTTCGGGACTTCACCCTCAGAATGGTAAAAATGCTCCGCCGCCGCAAAGCGCGCCGCCTCCGAGATGATGCAGGTGCGGCTGTCAAAATACAGGATGTCCGGATGATACTGACTGGTTACCTCGTCCACCTTGGCCAGCCACTGGCGGCAGAACTTTTCGTCCGGCAGGCGGTAGGGGAGATAGCGGTTGGTCTCCAGCGGAAGCGCCGGCCCGTAATAGACCTCGTTTTCCGGCACGTAGACATCCGCCTCGTTGTCCGTGGACATGAACCATCCCCACAGCCAGGCGTGGTGGAACGTGGCCAGGAATTTCAGGCCGCGGCGGCGGAACGCCTTCTCACATTCCCCGACGATGTCCCGGTGGGGGCCCATCCGGACGGAATTGACCGGATTGACCTTGCTGTCCCAGAGGGAGAAATTGTCGGCGTGCTCGGAGACCGGCCCCGCGTATTTCGCGCCGGCGCGGACCGCGAGATCGGCCCATTCCTCCGGATCAAATTTTTCACCCTTCAGCATGGGGATGAAATCCTTGTACCCGAAGTCGTGGAGGTTTCCGTAGTGTTTCTCGTGCCAGAGGTTCTGCTGCAGGCCCTTGGCGTACATGTTCCGGGAGTACCATTCATTCATGTAGGCGGGGACGCTGTAGGGACCCCAGTGAAAAAACATGCCGAATTTCGCGTCCCGGAACCAGTCGGGCGGCGCGGTTTGGAGCGACTGCCAGTCGGGGCAGCAGTTTTGTGCTTCTGTCATTGGTATCAGTCCTTTCTGTATTTGACGGCACTGCCAGT
>OMZJ01000099.1 GCA_900315495.1 uncultured Lachnospiraceae bacterium | reverse complement strand
AGGTAAATAAATCCCGCAGAATCAATGGAAAAAGAGGCGAACTGGCCGGGACCCGAGGGACTAATCCCGGCGCTGGAAAAGAACGCGGCGAACGCGAGCTTGCATACAAGACGGTTTTTGGATGAATACGCGCAGGCTGCAAAAAAATCTGGGAATCGTCAACTGGTGCCCTGGTATCATGGACGCCCATTAAAATAATATGAGAGCACGGCCGGGAGAAGACAGGCCGCATTCAGGTATTGTAAAAGCGGCTCAAAGCAGGATTCCCAGCATGATGCAGAACTGGGCGACGGAGTTGGTGATCTGTTCTTTCCAGTTTGCTTTTGCGTCGCGCCGGTCTTTCTTTTGGGCAAACCACACCATGAGACCCATGCCGGCGGCTCCGGTTAAAAATAAAAAGAGCGCCGGCATATTTGTCATGTGGCGGATTACGGCCGCAATGGACCAGCGGCTGCGGTCAACGAACAGCGCCAGGATGATAAGCAGAAATCCGGCGGGCATCAGATAGCGCATCTGTTTGTTCAGAAAGCGCAGATCCCTGTGCTGCAGAGCGATGACGAATTTCCATCCGGCCTTGAGCGCGCCGGCGAGGATCACCAGCAGGACGCCTGCTTGAAACAGCCGGCTGTTGAATCGTGCCGCCAGGATGGCGGAGCTGACGCTGAAGAACAGGACTGGCAGGCAGTCGACAAGCGCCATGAAAAGGGTGAAACCTTCCGGTACCGGCCCGGGGACCGTTCTGCTTTGCTTTTCTTTGTCCATTATGCCACCAGCCATTTGTGATTCTTTACGGAGTAGAGAGGGATGAACGGGATCATGATCGGAGTCGTGGATTTGTATTTCTGATATTCCGGGTCGGCGCCGTAGTTCTTGTCCTGGCGGATTTCCAGCCGGCGGGCGCCGCCGAACATGACGTAGATGATGCCGGAGTAGCCGAGGAGGGCGCAGATCCATTCCGCCGCGCCGCGGCAGATGATGATTCCGGAGACGAAGACACCGGTCCAGAAGATCATCTCACCGAAGTAGTTCGGGCAGCGCACAAGACGGAACAGCCCGGTGTCCACGAAGCGCCCCGGATTCTTCTTCTTGGCCCAGTTTTTCTGGAGATCAGCGGCTGCTTCCAGCGTCAGGCCGGCAGCGGAGATGAGAAGCCCGATGACGCAAAGCGCGTCCGTGCCGCTTCCGTTCATGAGCCGGAATGTCACAGGGGACGTCTGGAGTGCATAGAGAATAGAAGCGGAGATCCAGATCGCCAGCTTGGCGCCGAAAGAAACCCCGTCGTTTTGTTTGACTTCCCCTTTCATGCGTCTGGTGTAAGCTGTCTTGCGGTCCCGGTAGACCAGATAGCCGGAAAGCCGGCAGCCGTAGAGGATGAAGAGTACGCATTGCAGGGCGGTGCCCACGGTGAGCGCGTGACGGAAAAGGGCGAGCTGCCCGGCGCCGATAAGCGCCACCGCCGCACCGTATCCGATGGAAATGAACCAGACATATTTGCGGAAGCCGCAGGAACTGGCGATCAGCGCCAGCACCAGAAGAATCAGAAATGTTTTCATATGTTATCCTCGTTTCTTTTTGACAGATTCTGCCTGTTGGGAGCATAATCAATCATAGCGACATTTGTCGCTATTTTCAAGATAATTCCGGTGAAAAATGATATTTGCAACAGTAAACAGGAGGTGCCGTTTTTTATGAGAAGAAAAGATCTGGACGAGGACCGGATCCGCGAGTGTCTGACCGGGGCTCTGCTGCAGCTCATGAAAGAGAAAGAGTTCGGCGCGGTATCCGTTGGTGAAATCGCAGAACAGGCGGGTGTGCACCGCGCTACCTTTTACAGGCACTTCCGTTCGAAGGAAGATGTCCTGCGCGCCTTCCTGTCGCAGATCTTCAAGGGGGCGGCAGGGAACAGGGAGATGCTGCAGAAGGACTTTTCATCTTTTATCATGCCGGTTTTTCAGGCGCTGTACGACAAAAGGGAACTGATTCTGCTGCTTCACTGCGCCGGCCTTTCCGGCCTGTTTATGGATGCACTGAAGGACTATTTCGATTCGAACGGGCAGCGCGAAGCGCCGGGGCGGGAGAAAACTGGCGCGGACGGCAGGGAGAAAAATTCCGGCGCCGGGCTTCTGGAAGAATACCGGACAGCTTACCGGATCGGGGGTATCTATTCCTGCCTGCTTCTCTGGTTCTCCCACGGGATGGCGGAGACGCCGGAAGAAATGACGCGCATCGCGGCTTCGATGTAAATGTCTTTGGCAGAACGCCGCGCCTGGATGATTACGCCAGATGATTTGCCCGCAGATGCGGTGATTGATTCTGACAGGAGCTTCCTGTATGATTCCAATATAGGGACTCGACAGAAAGCAGGTGAAAGAAAAGATACCTCAATGTAATATAAGGTTTGCTGACCCACCACAGTTAGCGAAACCATTACAAGACAGAGAGGTATCTGAAATTTAATGATGAGGTATCAGCCAATGCGATACGCAAGCGGGCAACAAAGCACTACACCGTAGTGATACAACCGAAGAACGAAACAATAAAATTAGGCGTTTCGGGGCGTCCGTTATGTTTCGCATAGCGTCCGCTCCGAAACGCATCGAAGTCCGCTGGGCTCCGCAGAATGCACCCGATGAACCTTCGAATCAAGAAAACATTCGAACAAAGCGGAAGACGGCGGAATTATTCCGGAATCTCGTCGATCAGTTCCAGCGAATGCTCCTCATTCATCTTCTGACACATGCGGACAAACGTGTCGAGTGGTACGTTCTGCAGCTGTCTGCTGCCGCCCCGCAGGTTGATGGACACGGTATTCTCGGCCGCCTCCCGGTCGCCCAGGACCAGAATGTACGGATCTCTGTAGTTCTTGAAGGTCTTGATCTTCGTCTTCATGTTCCGGTCGGCGTAATCCGCCTCCACGCGGACACCGGCCTTCACCAGGATGTCTTCCACCTTCTTCGCGTATTCATTGTGCTCCGGCCGGATCGGGACAATGCCGACCTGATACGGAGACAGCCAGAACGGGAAGGATCCCTTGAAGTTTTCGATGATGATGCCGATAAAGCGCTCCAGAGAGCCGTAGATGGCGCGGTGCAGAACCACCGGCATCCGCTCGGTGCCGTCCTGTGCCGTGTAGGTCAGCCCGAAATTGTGCGGAAGCTGGAAATCCAGCTGCACCGTGCCGCACTGCCATTCTCTGCCCAGCGCATCCTTGATCTGCAGGTCGATCTTCGGCCCGTAGAAGGCGCCGTCGCCCTCGTTGATTTCGTAGCCGCCCTTGCCGTACTTTTCATCCAGGATTTCCTTCAGATCGGCCTCGGCGCGGTTCCAGACCTCGATATCGCCCATGTAGTCGTCCGGGCGCGTGGAGAGCTCTGCGCGGTAGGTCACGCCGAAGGTCTTGTAGATTTCATCGGCGATGGAGATGATGTCGGCGATCTCGTCCTTGATCTGGGACTCCATCACAAAGGTGTGGTCGTCATCCTGCCGGAATTCCTGCACGCGGAAGAGGCCATTCATCTGGCCGGATTTCTCCTTGCGGTGCAGGACATCATACTCGCTGTAGCGGATCGGGAGCTCCTTGTAGGAGCGGTTCTTCCGCTTGTACATCATCATGGCATTCGGGCAGTTCATCGGCTTGGCGGCCATGGTATCGATGTTGTCGCGGCTGTAGACCGGGGAACCCTTCAGAAGCTTCGTGTTCTTCAGCTCGGAGGAGGTGTCATCCGGGTGCTCATACAGCTTTTCCAGATCCGTGTCGGCGCTGGTGTAGCCGTCCACGCCGGGGACGATGAACATGTTGTTGAGGTAGTGTGCCCAGTGTCCGCTGATCAGCCAGAGCTTCTTGTTGTTGATGAGTGGGGCGGAGATCTCCGTATATCCGTGGCGGCGCTGCACCTCGCGCGAATATTTCAGCAGTGCCTGGTACATCTGCCAGCCGCGCGGAAGCCAGTAGGGCATGCCCGGTGCGGTCTCGTCAAACATGAACAGCTCCAGCTGCGCGCCGATTTTCTTGTGGTCGCGCTCGCGGGCTTCCTCGATCATGTGAATGTGCTCTTTCAGCTCGTCCTTCGTCGGATATGCGTAGAAATAGACGCGCTGCATCTTGTCGCGGTGCTCATCGCCGCGCCAGTAGGCCATGGATGCCGAGTGGATCTTGAAAGCGGCGCTCATCAGCTCCTGGGAATTCTCCACGTGCGGGCCGCGGCACAGATCGACGAAGTCATCGCCGGTATAATATACGGTAATTACCTCATCTTCCGGGAGGTCATTGATCAGTTCGGTCTTGAACTTCTGGTCCTTGAAAATTTCCAGAGCCTTGGCTCTGGTCACTTCCTTGCGGGTCCAGTTTTCTCTGCGGCGGATGATTTCATGCATCTTGTTCTCGATGGCGGTGAAATCCTTCTCGCTGATATTCTTGCCTTCCGGCAGGACGAAATCGTAGTAGCCGCCGTCCTCAATCTGCGGACCGATGGCGTACTGTACATCCTTGCCATAGAGCTCGATCACAGCCTTTGCGAGGATGTGACAGAGGGAATGACGGTAAACCTGTAGATACTCTTCGTTAGACATTGTGTGCTCCTTTGGAATCGCTTTTTTCTGCCCCACCAGGGAAAAGAAAAACGAATAGATACGAAAATTACTTTAAGCCCGACAGGCAGTAAAGTCAAGGCATTCTCATGATACGGATCAAAATGCAGCCTGGATACGGGAAAACAGGGTGGAGACTGCCGGGATCAAATTCAACAAAAAACAACGGGAAAGTACAAAATACCAAAAACAGAACGCAAAAAACGAACAAAATGGCAGAAAAGCATTGATGAAATGTTGGGAATCTGTTATCATGGGGTCAGAAGAGCGCGGCTTCCGGCCTGCCGGACGCCCGTTATCCGTAATGTATCCATATAAAGGAGGATTTACACATCATGCTCGTAGAGACCAAAGCCCGTGTGGGTGTATTTGCCATTGCGCTGGGCGCGTACCTGCCCCAGTTCCCGCAGCTCGTTCCGGAATTCAAGGCCCAGTATGAAGATTTCAAGAAGCGCATTCCGGATACGGTGGAGATGATCGACGGCGGCATTGTGACGACGAAGGAGATGTCCATGGCAGCCGGCGACAAGTTCCGTGCAGCCGATGTCGATCTGGTCATCATGCAGCTTCTGACCTATGCGACCAGCTACAACATGCTTCCGGCGGTCCGGGATCTGGATGTGCCGGTGGTTCTGGTCAACCTGCAGAAAATGCGCAAGCCCGATTACGCGACGGCCGATATCCCGACGTGGCTTGGCACCCTGTATGCCTGCGGCGCGGTCGGCGAGATGGTTGCCGATCTGGAACGCGCCGGCAAGCGCCATGCGGTGATCACCGGCGTGGTGGAGGGCGGCGACGACCAGGCGCAGGCCCAGATTGAAGACTGGTGCCGTGCCGCACAGGTCCGCAGGCGCTTCCGCGATACCAATCTGGCGCAGATCGGCCGCCCGTATCCGGGCATGATGGATCTGTACATCGACGAGACCAATCTCTACAACCGGATGTGGCTGTACACCAAGCAGTTCGACTGGGAGAAAATGTGGGCCATCGCCGACAACATCACCGATGAGAAGGCCATCCATGCGAAGGCGGAGGATATCCTCGACACCTTTGATATCGAGGGCGGTGGCACGGTCGAAAAGGTCTGGGACATGGCAAAGTACGTCGTGGCCTTTGAACAGTGGGTGAAAGACGAAAAGCTCGGCTTTGTCGCCTCCCACTACGACGGATTTGCCAAGGGTGTTGCCGGCAAGCTGGACAGCATGCTGATCCCGGCGTTCTCCATGCTCATCAAGCAGGGGACGGCCTGCGCGGTGGAGGGCGACATCAAGGTCGCCATGGCCATGGGAATCCTCAAGACCATCGCGGGCACCGGCCAGCTCTCCGAGATGTATTCCATCGACTTTGACGAGGATATCTGCATCATCGGCCATTCCGGCAGCGGCGACGCGGACATTTCCCTTGCAAAGAAGCCGACAATGAAGATCGTTCCGGTATTCCACGGCAAAGCCGGCGGCGGCTATCTCACGCAGTTCTATCCGGCGCAGGGACCGATCACCTTCCTCGGCATCACGCAGGACAAGGACGGCCATTTCAAGTTTGTGGTGGCCGAGGGCATCAACGAGCCCGGCCCGATCTTCATGTTCGGCGATACCAACATGCGCATGCGCTTTACCTGCGGTGCCCGCGCGTTCTGCGACAAGTGGAGCGAGGCCGGCCCGACGCACCATATGGCAGCGGCGATCGGACGCCATATCGACACCATTCTGAAGGTTGCGGAGATCTTCAATGTGCCGGTGGATATTATCACCCGGTAAGGGATCTTTGATCATCCGATCAATGGAACGGTGATCATCTGGTCAAATGATCTGTGATCATCCGGTAAGTGTTTCCGGAAAGAACAGGCTGTTGCGTACTTCTGAAAAACGATGATTTCATGAATCAGGCCTCCCGGCGCAATTTCGCAGCCGGGAGGCCTGATCTGCATCTCTGGTCTGCCTGATTTCCGCACCTGCCGCTGGCCCTTCCGCAAACCTCGCCAGGGGACGGAGACACTGGAAAATGTCGGGGGAAATTGAAATTGGCGGTTCACGAAATGAACCAGATATGGTAGAATAGCAGCGAAACATACAGAAACCGGCCGGATGTCTCAGGCCGGGGCATGAAGGAGAATCTTATGGCGAAGTCAACACGGAAAAAGGGCTGGACGGAAGAAGATTACGACGATGACGGGAAGATGGATTCCCTGAATAGCAGATTAGCGGATGATTACGACGACGATGATGAGGATGACGATGATTACGAGGAGGAAGAGGATGAGAGAGGCGGCCATGGCGGCCTGATCGCACTTCTGATCATCCTGATCATTGTGGCGGCGCTTGGCGCACAGGTGGCGGTTTATACCCGCTACACCGGCACCAATCCGCTGAGCGGCGTACCGGTGATCGGTCAGCTGTTTGACCGGGCGCTGAAGCCGGGCAACGGCGCCAGCGAGACGGCGACGGTTCCGGCGGTTGTGGAAGAGACCACCGAGGAGCCCACGACAGCAGCACCGACTACTGTCCGGGAGACCATGACGGCGGAAGCGACCACCGAGGAGCCGGAGACCGAGATGACCACCGAAGAGGAAACGACAGAGGCAGCGACGGCCGAGACAACGGAAGCCGCAGCGGCAGCATCGGAACCGGTAAATTCCCAGATCGTCAGTGACGGCAATACAACGCCGCAGGCAATCCTGACTGTCGTGACGGATTCGCTGAACGTACGCGCAGATGCCAATACCAGCGGGGATCCGATCGGCACGCTGTACAGCGGGGAAGAGCGCTATGTCTACCAGACAACGAACGACGGCACCTACAACTGGTACCGTGTGAAAGAGGGCTGGGTTGCCGACAACGGTTCGTTCGTCCAGATGCGGCCGGTGGAATAAGCGGGTGTTCTCATAAGTTTTTCAATGGATCCGTTCGATCCATTGACCGGCGGTATACTGCCATATCGATACAGACTGTCTGATCACGGGACAGTCTGTATCTTTATATACGGTCATTTTTTACGTTCAGATTTTAACGGAAACAGCCGAAGGCGGCTGCTGTGGCCCCTGTGACGCGCGGCACTGCATGTTTACAAACAACGAGGAGACAGAGATGAGCGATACCAAAGAGAAAAGCGTTCCGAAAGACTGCCTGAAAGCGGATGACAGAGCCGTGATGAAGGGCGCGAAGTGGCGGATCACGGTATTGACGCCGGAGCTGTTCCGGCTGGAGTATTCCAGTGACGGTCAGTTCACCGACGAGATGACACAGATTGTGGTGAACCGGCGCTTTCCGGTGCCGGAATTTCAGGTAAAGAGAACCGGCGATGAGATCCAGATCATCACGGAGAATGCGGAGCTGTACTATGACGGTCAGCCGTTTTCCGCCAATGGCCTGTCCATCCGCGTGCGCGGAAACGGCGGCAGCGGGACCTGGCATTACGGCAACACCCGGTCCGGCAACCTGAAGGGCACAGCCCGGACACTGGACCAGTCGGAAGGGGAAGATCTTCTGTACGACGGCAAGCTTCGGATGGAAGACGGCCTGTTCTCCGGCGCCGGCTATGCGGTGATCGATGACAGCAGATCCGTGACGGTGCAGCCGGACGGGACAGTGCACCCCAGACCGGCCGGCATCACCGATCTGTACTTCTTCGGATACGGGTGCCGGTTTCATGAGGGCCTGCGCGATTACTACTACCTCACGGGAAAAACACCGCTCATCCCGCGGTTTGCCCTCGGCAACTGGTGGAGCCGCTATCACCGGTATACCGAACAGGAATACAAGGACCTGATCACCCGCTTCGAGGCGGAGCGGGTTCCTCTGTCCGTCGCGGTCATCGACATGGACTGGCATCTCGTGCAGATCGATCAGAAATACGGCAGCGGCTGGACCGGATACACCTGGAATACGGATCTCTTTCCGGATTACCGGGAATTCCTCGCATGGCTGCACGCGCACGGCCTGAAGACATCCCTCAATGTCCATCCCGCGGACGGTGTGCGCGGGTTCGAGGTGATGTATCCCGCGATGGCGAAGGCGCTGGGCAGGGATGCAGCGGCGGAAGAGCCGATTCCCTTTGACATTGCGGATCCGGCCTATGTGAAGGCTGCATTCCAGTACATCTATCATCCCTATGAGGAAGACGGCGTCGATTTCTGGTGGCTGGACTGGCAGCAGGGCGGCGTGACGAAGATTGCCGGCCTGGATCCCCTCTGGATGCTGAATTTCTATCATTACGAGGACAGTAAGCGGGGTGGGAAGCGCGGTCTCACATTCTCGCGCTATGCCGGCCCGGGGAGCCACCGTTACCCGATCGGCTTCTCCGGCGATACGATCGTCTCATGGAAATCGCTGGATTTCCAGCCCTATTTCACGGCCACGGCCTCCAATATCGGTTATGGCTGGTGGAGCCATGACATCGGCGGCCACATGCTCGGCGTCAAGGACGAGGAGCTCACCGTGCGGTGGGTGCAGCTCGGCGTATTCTCACCGATTCTGCGCCTGCATACCTCCAACAGCGAATATATGCACAAAGAGCCGTGGCTGTTCCGGGCGGAGGCCAGGGAGATTCTCGACCGGTTCCTCCGGCTGCGGCATGCGCTGATTCCGTATCTTTACGCCATGAATGTCCGGGCCAGCCGGGATGACTGCCCCCTGATCGAGCCGATGTACTACGAAGATCCGAAGAACCCTCTTCTGTATGAGACATGCCGCAATGAGTACTATTTCGGTGACAGCATGATCGTCAGCCCGATCACCGCACCGCGGGATCAGACCGGCTTTGCCTCTGTGCGGACGTGGCTGCCGGAGGGCGGCTGGACAGACCTGTTTACCGGCGTGCATTACTGCGGGAACCGGATGACCGTCCTGGTGCGAGATCTCACAGAGATTCCGGCACTGGCAAAGGACGGGGCAATGATCCCGATGACGGATCTTTCCCCGGCGGACTATTACACGGCGTCGACGGAGAATCCAAAACATCTTCTGATCAAGGTATTCCCGGGGAGAGATGGCACGTTTACGATGACGGAAGACGACGGAACTGGTGCGGAGGCGATCGCCGAACGGGAATGCCTGACAAATCTCACACAGACAATGGATGCGCAGTCGGGAACTCTGACGGTCAGTATCGGCGCGGCAGAGGGAAATCTCTCCTGCATTCCGGCGAAGAGGACATGGCGGGTTGAGATCTATCTGGACGGCCTCCAGCAGCGGATGGCCGGGGACAGCGCAAAAGGCACGATGGCCGGGAACGCGTCCGCGGATACGGCGGAATGGACGTATGCGGTACATGCATCAGCGCCGGTCCGGAATTCCTCGCTGGATCCGGTCCGGAATATCCTGACACTGGATCTCGGCGAGGCGCCGGTGACAGAGCAGATTACACTGACTGTCTCTGCGCATGTGCAGCTGGCACAGGAATCAAAGCAGGGCACAGCACAGAAATCCGGCACGATTTCTGCTGCGAAGGCGGCGAACGCACCTCTTTCTTCGAACGAAGGGGAGAAAGAGAGCGTTGTTCTCACCGGCAACGGCATCCGCGCCCGCCTGTACCGCCGGCTGGATGGCATCCTGACTGCGGCAGAGATGGGAAACCGCGATAAAACGAATCTCGGGGAGAGCATTCAAGCCGGAAAGAGCGGCCATCAGATTCTTTCAGACGCACTGGCAGCCCCGATTCCGGAAACTGTCCGGAAGGCATTCGCGGAGCTGATTCTCGCGGAGAATTGAGATGGAGGGAATTGCATTGACAGGCTGTAAACAGACAGCTAAAATAACTCCATGCCAGGAAATTTTATAATCGCCGACATTTATTGCGGCACAGGAGGCAGGCCGCTGCAGCAAATTTCAGAATACAAATGAACTGCTGCGAATTAAACTGAAAATGTTTCCTGGGGGAGGGTAAAATGCATAAACTATTACAAACTGCCAGAAAACACAGATCCTTATTTTTGTTCTGCCTCGATGTGATCATCATTTTTTTGTCCTATTTGCTCGCGTTCCTGATTCGCACGGACCTTTCGCTCAAAGTTTATCACGATTATATTCTGCCGCTGTTCGCCTGGATGATTGTGCCAGCTGTCAGCGGAATGTGTTTTATCATGATTTTCCATGTACACGATTCCCTCTGGCGATACACTTCGGTGGCGGAGGCGGAGCAGGTTGTAAAGGCTGTCTTCTGCGGCAATTTCATCTGGTGGCTGATTGTCATGCTGGCACGGCCGGAGCTGTATATCCGCAGTGTTCCGATCATTGCCGCAATGCTTCAGATTTTCATGATGATCGGCGTGCGTGTGATTTACCGGGTGGTAAGAAATGATAAGACCAGAACCTGTGTGAAGCACCGGGCCGTCATTTTCGGTGCGGGGTCTGCCGGTGTGCAGGCACTCCGCCAGATCCGTGAGACTGAGGGCAGCGATGTGAAAGTGGTTGGTTTCATCGACCGCAAGCCGGGGCTGACCGGAAAGATCCTCAACGGGGTGAAAGTTCTCGGAACGGACGAAGACCTTCCGGAGATTGTACAGAAATATCACATCGATTACGCCTATATCGCGATCAAAAATATCCGCATCGGACAGCAGAAGGAACTGATCGAGGCCTGCCGGCAGATGAATCTGCACACGAGAATCGTCTCGGTGGTTTTCCATGAGAATGCAGGGAGTACCGCGGTGGTCCGGGAGGTTTCCATGGATGACCTGCTCGGCCGCGGGGAACTGCATCTGGACAATACGGTGATCGGAAGACTCCTCGGCGGCCGCACTGTCCTTGTCACAGGCGGCGGCGGGTCCATCGGTTCAGAGCTGGTGCGGCAGATTCTGAAATTCGCACCAAAAACGATTGCCATTGTAGATATTTATGAGAACAATATGTTCGCCCTCCAGCAGCAGATCGAAATCGGGAGGCGGAACGGAGAGGCCGATACCGGCAGCGATACGCAGATGGTCTATCTGATCGGCTCCGTCCGGGACAGGGCCAGAATGCAGGAGATCTTTGCCCGGTGGAAGCCGGAGATTGTATTCCATGCCGCCGCGCACAAGCATGTGCCGCTGGTGGAGGATTCCCCTCTGGAAGCGGTCAAGAACAATGTTTTCGGCACAAAGAATGTGATCGAGACGTGCATTGCAAACGGTGTGAAAAGATTCGTCCTGATCAGCACGGATAAGGCCGTCAATACCACCAATGTGATGGGCGCAACCAAGAGACTGTGCGAGATGCTGGTTGAGGCGTATCAGGACAATGGCGTGACAAACCTCTGCGCGGTCCGTTTCGGCAATGTGCTGGGATCCAACGGGTCCGTGATTCCGCTCTTTCAGAAGCAGATTCAGGCGGGCGGACCGGTGACGGTCACGGATCCGGAGGTGGTCCGTTACTTTATGACGATTCCGGAGGCGGCGCAGCTGGTTCTGCAGGCCGCCGCCTTCGGGAAGGGCGGAGAGATCTTTATCCTGGACATGGGAAAGCCGGTGAGAATCCTGGACCTGGCAAGGAACATGATTCAGATGTCCGGCTATGTTCCGGACAAAGATATCAAGATTGTCTTCACAGGACTCCGCCCCGGAGAAAAGCTCTTTGAAGAACTGGTCACCGATACGAAAATCGTTCACAAGACTGCAAACAACCTGATCATGGTCCGCGAGGCGGAGAAAATCGATCGGGGAGAGCTGCAGAACAAACTGGATCTGCTGGCGGAGATGATTCGAACCGGAAACGCCGACAACCGCGCGATTATTGCCATGGCAGACGAGAATACCGGTACAGATCAGCCGGCAGATGTCACAGCGCCAGAGAATCCGGCTGTGAAGCCGGCTTAAGCTGCCCCCCGCGAGGGGAGCAGTCCCTTTCTTTTCCTTCTTTCGAGAAAAATCATACGGAATAACCGTGGACATCCGAATTGACTGACATGTGAGACAGGGAGCGCAGACGTCCGCCCGATGCGGAAGTCATCCATCGGGCGGACGGGTGCGGACAGAGCAGAAGAATGACAGAGAATGAAAAAGTGAAAAAAGCAGGCGCGACAGAGAAGGGCGGCATCCGGCGGACGCTGGACCTAACGAAGACCAGGTTTCAGGTGAACGGGGATTTTATCCTGAGAGAGATTGCGGGGGAAGCGGTGCTGGTGCCGACCGGCGAGAATACGCCGCTTGCGGGCACGATGATACAGATGAATCCGACAGCGGTATTTTTATGGAAGTATTTTGCTGTGCCGCATCTGGTTTCGGATGCTGTTGCAGAGGCGGTCGATCAGTTTGACGGGGATCGGAATGAAATCACGCGGGACATTGTCCGCTTTGTCCTGGAGGGGCTCCCGCTCGGGATGGTCCGTGCGGAAGAGAGAAAAGACAGTGACGGACCGGCGCAGATGAAAACGACTGCCCCGGAGACAAAAGAAACAGAAGGGAAGAGCCGATGAGCGGGCCGGAGCACGAAGAGCAGCCAAAAGAACAGGGAAGTGACGCCGCGTTTGCCTCGCTCAGTATTCTGTGGCACCGGATCCGCAGCGGAACCTTCGGAGAAATTCTCGACGACTGGCGGTGGATTTTCGGGTACTCGAAAAAATACAAGGGCGCGATTGTCTATTATACCGTGCTGGGCATCCTGAGTTCGACGATGAGCCTGGTTTCAGCGGTCGCCGGCAAGTTCATGATCGATATCATCACCGGGTATCACACCGAGAGCCTCTGGATTCTGA
The DNA here is from genome assembly GCA_900315495.1 of uncultured Lachnospiraceae bacterium. Classification (GTDB taxonomy): domain Bacteria; phylum Bacillota; class Clostridia; order Lachnospirales; family Lachnospiraceae; genus Anthropogastromicrobium. The sequence goes on along the minus strand of OMZJ01000099.1, from coordinate 9,524 downwards.
TCGTTGTGACGCTCGGGTCTGCCGCTTTCAGCCTGACGGTGGGAAATTTCCTGAGCCGGGTCTCGCTCAAGCTGTCCATCCGGGTCGGAAATGAGATCCAGGCGGACATCTTCGACAAAATCATTGATTCGGACTGGCTGGCCCTCTCCGGATACCGGAACGGGGATCTTCTCAGCCGGTTTGACAGCGATGTCAGTACGATCTCTTCCAATGCGGTCTCCTGGATTCCGAATGTCATTATCTCCATTTACAACTTCATTGCGACCTTTGTTGTGATCTGGCATTACAACCGGGTCATGTCCCTGCTTGCCTTTGCGACGGCGCCGGTTTCCCTCCTGATGAGCCGGTTCATGATCCGGAAACAGCGGGAGTATGCAAAGAAAACGCGGGAGATGGGGTCGAAGATGACCACCTTTGAGGTGGAAACCTTCTACAACATGGACACCATCAAGGCCTTCGGCATTTCGGATCTGTTCAGCCGCGGCCTGCGGAACTGGCAGGAGCGCTACAAGGAAATCACCCTGGCCTACAACATGTTCTCCATCAAGACCAGCGTACTCATGAGCATCACCGGAATGGCGGTCCAGTACACGGCCTTCGGCTACTGCCTGTGGCTTTTGTGGACCAGACAGATTTCCTACGGAACCATGACGCTCTTTCTGAGCCAGCGTTCGCGGATGCAGTCCTCCTTCAGCAGCATGGTCAGCATGATCCCCGGATTCCTGAATACCTCGGTGTCCGCGCACCGGATCCGTGAGATCTGCAGCCTGCCGAAGGAAACACACACAGAGGTCGGTGAGGCGTTCCTCAGCCGCGCGTCGGAAGGACTGTCCGTGAAGATGACGGATGTCTCCTTCTCCTATGTCTCCGGCACGCCGGTGATCACCGATTCGGACTTCCATGCGGATCCTGGGGAGATCATTGCCCTGATCGGACCGTCCGGCGAGGGCAAGACCACCATGATCCGCCTGATTCTGGGCCTGATCCTGCCGCAGAAGGGAACCGTGGATCTGGTCTGCGGAGACGGGGAGCGCTTCACGGCAGGTGCGGATCTGCGCCGGCTGTTCTCCTATGTCCCGCAGGGCAACACCATTCTGTCGGGCACGATTGCCGAAAACCTGAGGATGGTGCGGGAAGACGCCACCGACGAGGAACTGGAGGAAGCACTCCGGGCTGCGTGTGCGTGGGAATTTGTGGAAAAGATGCCGGGACAGCTGAATGCCGAGGTCGGAGAGCGAGGCCGGGGCCTCTCGGAGGGGCAGGCCCAGCGCATATCCATTGCGCGGGCACTGCTGCGCAGGGCGCCGGTGCTTCTTCTGGATGAGGCGACCAGTGCGCTGGATGTACAGACAGAGCGGCGGGTTCTCCGCAGCATTATGCAGCGGGATCCGCACCAGACCTGCATCGTCAGCACCCACCGCCCCTCGGTACTGAATCTGTGCGAGCGGGTCTACCGGGTGATGCATACCCATGTGGTGCAGCTGTCGAAGGAGGAGTCTTCCGCCATGGCGATTGATTTTTAAGGGCGAAGAAGGAACATCTGCAGAAACACAGGGATCCATACGCAAGAAACAGCGATGAATTTTTCAGAACAGAGGACGAGCCATCTGCAGGAAACGCAGCTGTCCCTGTTCCGGAAATGGCAATCGATTTTTGAATGGCGGAAGGCGAACAGACAGAGGAAAAGGTCAGGAGACCATGAGAGGATGAAGAAACTAAAGACACTGATTTTCATATGTTTCTGCGTGGCGGCTGTGATGTACGGCACCATGCGGATCCGGATCAAGAGTGCACAGGATCTGGTTCCGCCCGTGGTTACGGTGGATTCAGACACCATCGAACTCTCCGTTCAGGCGGAGGATGCGGATTATCTGTCCGGCGTGACCGCCGCGGACAACCGGGACGGCGATGTGACGGATTCCCTGGTCGTGGCGGAAAAGTCCAATTTTATCTCGCCCGGCCGGTTTAAAGTGACCTATGCCGCCTTTGACAGCCATAACAACGTGGGCTACGCTACACGCACCGTGAACTTTACCGATTACACGCCGCCGCGTTTCTCCATGACGCGGCCGTTCCGCTATCTGACCAGCGACAGTTACAGTCTTCTCGACGGGATGAGTGCGGAGGATGCGGTCGACGGCGATGTGACAAACGGCATCCGGTATTCCTACGGAAAATCAACGGATGCCACGCATGCGGACATCACCTATGAGGTCACCAACAGTTTCGGCGATACGTCGCAGCTGACCGTGCCCTGCCGCATATACAGCGATTCCGCAGAGTATGCAAAGGACACGCCGCAACTGACAGACTACATTGTCTACACGACTCCTGGACAGGCAGTGGATGTACTGAGCCTGGTGGATGGGATCTGGCGCAACGGGAAGACGGTGCTCTTTGATGACCAGAACGGTGAGGGATATACGCTGGCGGATATCCGGGTGGATGATACGGCGGTCGACTACAACACGCCCGGGGTTTATACCATCACCGTCGGGCTGGCAGCCGATCCGGAAACCGGGGACACGGCCAGTTCCGGAAATCCGGTGGTAACCGTGGATACCACGGATACGACAGATCTGTATGTTGTGGTAGAGGAGGAGACGAATGGCGGATCACAGTCAGAGCAGTGAATGGGAGGCAGGCGCGGTTCTGCGCAGCGTAGATCCGTACAGTCTTGTCCTGGATCTGCTCAAGAGCCTCTGGGCCGTGATCCTGGGCGCCGCGGCCGCGGCCATGTTCACGCTGATGTTTTATCAGACCTCGTCGGTGCAGACCTATACCAGCACGGCCAGCTTTGCCGTGATGTCGCGGACAGGCAGCAGCTATACCAGCAGCAATCTCTCCGCAGCCTACACGACCGCGTCCAGTCTCTCCAATATTCTCAACAGCGATCTGATGAAGAAGAAGGTCTGCGAGGGACTCGGCCTGGAAGATTACAGCGCCGACAGCACGGCAAGTGCGATCGAGAATACCAATATTGTCACGCTGAGCGTCACTTCGGAATCGATGAAGCTCACCTACGATGTCATCCGGGAGATGATCCGGGTCTATCCGACCATGATGCAGTATCTCTCGAGCAATGCCGTCCTGCAGGTGCTGCAGGAGCCCACGGTCCCGTCCAGGGGGAATTACAGCCTGGACTACTCCGGGCCGGCCCGGCGGGCCTTTGTCATCGTCTTTCTCCTGCTTCTTGCGGCCTTCGCGGTACTGTCGGTCCGCCGGGATACGTTGAAGTCCGGGCATGACCTGGCCCAGAAGCTGGATGCCCGGGCGCTGGGTGTGATCAACCATGAGCGCAAATTCAAGACGGCCACGGATCTGGTTCACCGCCGGGATTCTCTTCTGATCACGGACGTCACTGCCGGATTCCGCTACGTGGAGGAGTACCGCAAGATCGCGGCGGCGCTGACCGCATCCGCGGCACAGCATGACAACGCCAGGATCCTTCTGGTGACCAGTGTGGGAGAACACGAGGGCAAGTCAACGGTGGCGGCAAATCTGGCGCTGGCGCTGCAGATTCAGGGGAAGAAGACCGTCCTGATTGACGGAGATCTGCGCCGCCCGGTGCAGGCGCGGATTTTCCGGAAGAAAGTCCATCCCGGCCGCACGCTCGTGGACCTGCTGAACGGAAATGTCCGGCCGGCAGATGCCGTATACATCGATAAGAAGACAGGGTTGTATCTGCTGCTCAGCCCGAAGGAGGGATACCGCCGAAGCACGGAAATTCTTTCAGGTGGTGCATTTGCACAATATCTGCAGTCCCTGAAGAACGAGGCGGATTTCATTGTGATTGACTCGCCGCCGATGAGCCTGATGGCGGATGCGGAGTATCTGGCCGGTCTTGCGGAGCTCAGTGTGATGGTCGTGGAGTACGACCGCGTTCCGGCCGAGGATGTGAACGATGCAATTGATACGCTGGGAGAGTGCCAGTGCCCGGTTGCCGGATGCATCCTCAATAACCGCCGCAAACTGCCCGGAGCGGGCGTCATCGCCGGTTATGGATACGGGTATGGCCATGGCTACGGCTATGGCCGGTACGGATCTTACAGCCGGTATGGCCGGTACGGTCAGTATGGCAAATATGGAAAATACGGCCCTTACGGTGCATATGGAAGCACCGGATCGTCTGCCCATTACGCGGTGCGCAGACCGCAGAGAAGTTCCGGCAGCGGTGTGTCAGGGGTGGAAGAGAGGAGGCAGGGCGATGAGTGAAGATTCTTCCGGAAGATCTGCATCAGATCTGAGCACAGCTTCTGACGCCGGAAAGATTGATATCACCGGTTTTACCGATTCTTTCCTGCGCGGTTTTCGGAGGTTGTGGTGGCTGGTCCTTCTGCTGATGGCGGCGGGCGCTGCCATGCAGTATTTTCATACGTCCTCCTATTCGTCCTCCAGCTGCACGGCAGAGGCGACGGTGGCGGTGACCTCGGTCGCCAACACCGATGACAGCAACAGCAAGGCGGACCAGATGGCTTCTGTCTTCCCGTACATTGTGTCCAGCGGCGTACTGAACGATGTCATTCAGGAAGACCTGGGACTGGATTACATCCCGGGATCGATCCATGTCACGGCGATTGACGGATCCAATCTGATCACGGTTCGTGTTACCGGATCCGATCCCGAGCAGGTGTATGCAGTCCTGCAGTCCGTCATCAAGAATTACCCGACGGTCGCACAGTATGTGGTAGGACAGACCGAGCTGCAGATCGTCGATGACAGCGGTGTGCCGGCAGTCACGGGCTTCTCCTCCGTGACCCACGGCAGTGCCCGCCGCGGGGCGATGTACGGACTGGCGGTCGGAATCGCAATGATTCTGGTCTATATGTCCCTGGCCCGGACAATCCGGGATGAAAAAGACCTGAAGCGGACCATGAATGTCCCGTATCTGGGCACCCTTCCCATCTACCGGCGCAAGAAGCGCAGGCACAGAAAGAGCGGCATCTCCATCCTCGAGCACAACGTGCAGCAGGATTATCTGGAGGCCATCCGGTTGGTCCGCACGAGAATTCAGCGGAAACTGGAGGAAAAGGGCGGCAAGGTGGTCATGGTCACCAGCTCTGTACCCAGTGAGGGGAAATCAACCGTGGCCTCCAACCTGGCGGTTTCTCTCGCGGGAGAGGGCAAAACCGTATTTCTGGTCGACTGCGATTTCCGGAATCCCTCGGTCCAGCGCACGCTGAATATCAAGGGATCCTATCCGGGCCTGGAAAAGATCCTCGGCGGGCAGGCAGAGCTGTCGGATGCCCTGTACTCTTATGAAGAAAAACGGGGGCTGAATCTGTATGTGATCCCGGGACCGAAAAATCCAGGGAGCAGTCATACGGATCTTCTGGGCTCTGAAGCCATGAAAAGTTTTCTTGATCAGCTGCGGAACCATGCCGACTATATTGTGCTGGATACTCCGCCCAGCGACCTGATCGCCGACGCGATGCTTCTGGTGCAGAATATCGATCTGGCAGTCTATGTGGTCGGCTGTGATTTCGCGCGGACCTCCGTGATCGTGCAGGGTGTTTCCGAACTGCAGGAGAGCGGCGCCCCCTTCGGCGGCTGTGTCCTGAACGGGGGAAAGAGAGGCTCCGGCGGTTACGCGAAGAGCTACAGCTACGGGAAAAATTACGGTTATACCAGCCGGTACTAGAAAAGATATAGTATAAGACGCTGTACCGGCAGGGAGACGCAGGAAAATTCGGACGGAAGTTGAAGCTTCGAAACAAAATTCGGCCGATCCATTCAGACGACAAAGTCCGGAAGACAAATCCGACAGACTAGATCCGGAAGAAAACCAGGAAGCAACATTGATCAGGGGAAGGGGGCAGTGCAGTGTACCGACGGTTTGGAAAAGCGATACTATCGTTTGTGCTGGGGATCGTCGCGCTGGCCCTTCTCTGGTGGTTTCTGCTGATCATCGCGGTTGCCATTAAGATTGACAGCCCCGGACCGGTGCTGTTCTGCCAGAAGAGGGTCGGCATTCATCGGACACATTTCTGGATTTACAAGTTCCGCACGATGCGGACGGACACACCGCACGATGTGCCGACCCATCTGCTCGATGCGGATCAGTATATCACCCATGTGGGCCGCTTCCTGCGCAAATACAGTTTGGACGAGCTGCCGCAGCTCTTCAACATCATCGGTTTCGGCGGCATCGATTCCCATTTTCCGGTGCCGCAGATGGGATTTGTCGGTCCGCGTCCGGCACTCTGGAATCAGTTTGATCTGCTGGCGGAACGCGACCGGTACAGCGCCAATGACGTGCGTCCGGGGCTGACCGGCTGGGCACAGATCCACGGGAGGGATACACTGGAAATCCCCGAAAAAGCCCGGCTGGACGGTTGGTATGTAAAGCACCTCTGCCTGAAGACGGATCTGCAGTGTATCTTCGGAACCTTCCGTGCCGCGGCCGAGGCCGACGGAGTGGTCGAGGGTGGAACCGGAGCGATGAAAAAAGCTGCGATACAGAAAGAAGAGAGAGACCTGAAAGAGTGCGAAGGGCTGGCAGGTCAGAGGGGTCAGAAAGATCCAAGAGATCGGCAGGATCAGGAAGAACCGAAAAATCAAGAAAGCCGGCAATATCAAGAAAAACTGCAAAAGCAAGTGGACCGGCAAAATCGAAAGGACTCAAGAGTCCGGAGCACCCGGACGCATCAGAGAGCTCTGATCGTTACGAATCACTCTTATATGCTCTGGCGATTCCGCCGGGAACTCATCGCCCGGCTGATGGAAACCTGTGAGGTGTATGTGAGTATGCCTTTTGTCGGCCATGAAAAGGATTTTGCCGCCATGGGCGTGCACTGCATCAAAACCGATGTAGACCGCCGCGGGATGGATCCGCGGAAGGACGGACGTCTGATCCGCCATTACCGGGAGATTCTGGACGAGGTGCATCCGGATTTTGTCATTACCTACTCCATCAAGCCGAACATCTATGCGGGAAACCTCTGTGCCAGCCGCGGGATTCCTTATTTCGTGAATGTGCAGGGACTGGGCACGGCTTTTGAAAAGCCGGCGCTTGCCGCAGTGGTGACGGTCCTTTACCGTCACGCGCTCCGAAAGGCATGTGCCGTATTTTTTGAAAATCAGGACAGTGCGCAGGAATTCCTCCGGCGGAAAATTCTCCGGGAAGAGAAGACAGTGGTGCTTCGCGGTGCCGGGATCAATCTGGAGGAGTTCCCCGATACACCGGTTTTGCGAAGACAGCCGGTGAATGCAGAATCCGCTGCTGCAAATGCTGCGGCGATTCCTTTGGAAAACATCCGTCCGCCAGAGAACGGCGGATCCCTGGCAGGAAGCGGCAATCCACAGGTGGAATCGGGGAAAACGTGCGTGCATTTCCTTTACGTAGGCCGGATTATGCGGGAGAAGGGGATGGACGAACTGTTTTCCGCCATTCGGATCCTTCAAAAAGAAAGAAGGGGACCGGGAAACTCCCTTCCGCCATTTCTCCTTGATCTTGTGGGCTTTTTCGAGGATGAATGCCGGGATCAGGTGAAGCAGCTGGAAACCGATGGGCTGGTGCGGTTCCACGGCTTTCAGGAGAATCCGATCCCCTTCTATCAGGCAGCGGACTGTGTGGTGATGCCAAGCTACCACGAAGGACTCAGCAACGTCCTTCTGGAGGCCGCAGCAATCGGGCGGCCGGTGATTACGACGGATATTCCGGGATGCCGGGAAGCGGTGGAAGATGGCGTGACCGGCCTTCTGTGTCAGGTCAAGGACACGGATTCACTGGCCGCGGCGATGAAGCGATTTCTGCTTCTCTCCGGGTCGGAGAAAGAGAAGATGGGAAAGCTGGCCAGAGAGAAGATGGAGAGAGAATTCAACCGTGCTGACGTGGTAGACCAGACCATAGCGGTGATCCAGGAGAATCTGACATGAGCGGATGGAGAATAACCAATTACTGGGTACTGATCGGATGGTGTGTGGCCGTCGCGGTCATCTTCCCGCTTTTTATTCCGCAGACGGCGGTCAGAGTCAACGGGCAGAGAAAATACCGATATCCGGTGATCGCGGTGATCGTTGCATGCATCCCTCTGATGCTCTGGGCGGCAAACCGTTCCTGGGTCGGGGATACGGAGGTATATCGCCGTACCTTTACAGATATGCCGGTGGGAATGAGCGGACTCTCATCTTATGTGGATGCACAGACGAAGGATAAGGGCTTTTATTTCCTGTCCTATCTTTTCAAGACACTGGTCAGCAGCAGTGATGTCCTGTATTTTGGCGCGATTGCCGCACTGCAGATTCTGTGCGTCATGCTGGTATATCGAAGATATTCATCGGATTTTGTCCTGAGCGCGTTCCTGTTTGTGGTATCGACGGACTATCTGTCCTGGTGCTTTAACGGGATTCGCCAGTTTGTTGCAGTCTGCATTCTTTTTGCCTGCACGGGGCTGATGCTGAAAAGAAGATACCTGCCGCTCTTGATTGGCATCATTCTGGCTGTTTCAACGATTCATCAGACGGCACTTCTGATGATCCCGCTGGTCCTGATCTGCCAGGGAAAAGCGTGGAATTTCCGCACGATTATTTTTATTGCAGCCGCGGTCGCTGCGGTGGCCTTTATCGGGAGATTCACCACACTTCTGAATGATATGCTGACCGATACCCAGTACAGTGATATCATGCAGGACGAGATCTGGATGAATGACGACGGAACCAGCCCGATCCGGGTACTGGTCTACTCGCTCCCGGCGATCATCTCCTTCTTCGGAAGACGAATCATTCGTGAAAGCAATAATCCGCTGATCAATTTCTGCACGAACATGTCAGTTGCATCAGCGGGGATTTATCTGGTCTCAGCGGTGACCAGCGGCATCTTTGTGGGGAGACTGCCGATTTACGCATCGCTGTACTCTTATATGATCTATCCATGGATGCTGAGACACATGTTTACGGAAGAGTCCGGGAGTATTGTCAGAGTACTCCTGATCATTGGTTATCTGCTGCTCTTTTATTTTCAGATGCATATAGCGTGGGGAGTGATTTAGTGATCCGGGTACTGCAGGTAGTGACTTATATGGGGCGAGGCGGGCTGGAGACCGTGCTGATGAATTATTACCGGCATATCGACAGGACACAGGTACAGTTTGATTTCCTGGTTCACCGGAATTTTGAGGCGGACTATGACGCGGAAATCCGGCGAATGGGCGGAAGAATCTATCCGGTATCCCGGCTGATCCCGTGGAGCCTGCGATATCGCAGAGAGCTGAAGCGCTTTTTTCAGTCCCATCCGGAATATCGGATCATTCATGTGCATCAGGACTGCTTGAGTGCGGTGGCACTGCAGTGCGCGCAGCAGTGTGGGATTCCGGTTCGGATTGCGCACAGCCATACTTCCAAGCAGGACAGAAACTTTCGCTATCTAATCAAGCTGTATTACAGGAGAAAAATCCCGGAATTTGCGACGGACCTTTATGCATGCGGGAACAGCGCCGGCAAATGGATGTTTGGAGCGCATCCCTTCCGTGTGCTGCCGAATGCCATTGATTTGTCTGCTTATCGATGGTCTCCGGAACGATCGT
>OMZJ01000089.1 GCA_900315495.1 uncultured Lachnospiraceae bacterium | reverse complement strand
CGTCGCCGCACGAAGTGCGATCTTTAAGGGCTTGGGATATCCCAACGAGTCCGTGTCGATGGAAAACCATCCATCGGGACACTGCTCGCCGAAAACTTTGCTCCTTAAAATATGCATGACTGTCACTTCATTTTTTACCGTACTTAGCCCGGTAGTAATAAAACATGTACTGCTGATAAATGCCGTTATACGGGCTGTATTTTTCTTTTGGATACCCCGCCGGATATTCGTTTTGCAGGATCCTCCGGATCCATACGTCGATGGGAAATGCGTCAATGTGGTGCAGTCCAAACAGAGACACACAATTCGCCACCTTCACACCGACGCCGCAGACTGCTGTCAATGCTTTGATCGTGTCCGGTTCCGATGCTTCTGTCAGCCGGTTCAGGTTCAACCGGCCTTCCGCCACTTCTGCTGCCGCTGCCCTTACATATCGGCAGCGATATCCCAGCCGGCACGCCGCAAGTGCTTCATCGTTCAGGGAAAGGATCTCCTAGGATGTCGGGAAGGCATAATAACTTCCTCCCTCGTTCTCCCGCTGACGTCCGGCAGCCTCGCAGAGCAGTTCCACACTCTTTTTGATCGCTGGGATGTTCTTATTCTGGGAAATGATAAAGCTGATCAGCATCTCCCAGGGATCCTGCCGGAGGATCCGGATGCCTTTCCCAAACTCGCAGGCATCGGTTAGAAAGGGATCATCCTCTTTGCCGACGCGTTCCCGGATGAACCGATAATCTTCTCCGAAATCAAAGTAGTCGTGCCAGGTATTTCGATAATCCTCCTCTGAGCAGGAGAAGGCAAATGTGTTTTTGTCCATCGGGCGGATCCGGAGGAAATGCTCCTTATGAATGATCCTGTATGTGCCGGAATCATCTTTCTGCCAGCGGAAGCACTGGCCGCTTTCGGCGCTCCGGTCCGGGTCGAAGTCATCGGTAATCTGAATTTCCATCATGTCATGTCTGTAGCTTTCATTACAGGTAACGGGCGGTATCTCCGACAACGCCGGTGATTTTAATGCTGTCCGCCTCCACGTGGTAGCCATAACAGGTGATCTGAACCCCTGCCCTTGCGGCACGGACCATTGCCTGTCCGAATTCCGGATGGGTTTCATTATTCGGGAATACCAGATGGAACCCGTTCATCTGAATGACAAAGGCAATGGAACAGAGAATGCCGTTATTTGATGCGGCCGCCAGTTCATTTAGATGCTTCACACCTTGTTCCGTTGGCGCATCCGGAAACAGGCTGATGCCCCATCGAGTCCTTCATCAATCTTTTTCAAACGTTGAAGCCATTTTGCCACGCTTCCGTCTTCACAAAAATTCAGCAATGCTCCATCACAAAACCTCTCTGCACGCACAGCTCCAACAAGCAGCGCCATGACCGTTCTGCCATCAAGGGTAGATACATCTGCCTGTTTCATGGATTGTGCATCCCATTGGATATCTGCCTTTTCAAGAATATCCCCATATCGGGTAAGTTCCATTTCCTTATGCTCATCTATGAAGCGATAGATGGCATTCTCCAAATCCGTTACGGACCGGCCATATGCCACGAACGGGAACTGTTTCGGATGCTCAGGAGAGCCATCATTTTCTCTATCAATAATCCATTCACCATATTCTGCACCTTGCAGCTTAGGCAAGAGCGAAGTCAACGATTCATACATGCGACCGCCTCCAATCAGTTATTAGGGTCCTCCAAATACCTGACCATTTTTCCTGTAGATTTAGCATATTCGATTTCAGATCTTGTGCTTGAGCCTATATAGCCCCCGACATTGATCACGTAGATCTCATCGGCCATGTCTATTTTCCGCTTGTGCATGTCATCCAGCATCTCTTTAGTCTTAGTCAGAGTGCCTTCATCCATGTTCTCCCAAACTTCAGAGTCCCCAGCATGACCGAACAAACCTACGCTGATAACATATTACCCTCAAGCGTAAGCCGCTTTTGTGCCTCCATAAACTCGTCTTTGAAACGAGTGCTTCCACATAGTGTTATAACAGGATACTTATCAATCATTTTGATATTTCTACTTTCTCGAAAAGCAAATCACCAGTTGTTTTTCTATCTGTAAAGTAGGAGCCTACAAGTTTTCCCGGAGTGTCACAATTTAGCATCGCTGTTCCATAGTGAATTTCGCTGCGGTCACGGACGCTTGCCATCGGTTTATTCAGATAGCAATATGTAAGCTGCTTTTCCCCAAGTACATCTTCAATAGAAGCAGATACCGATCCACTACTACTTTCACTTGTCTTCATCGTTATTGATATCTTTAGCAAAGTCTGTTTGATTTCAAGTATTGCATCTCGCTTTTGTCCGTCCCAGTTTGATATAATGCTTCCTTGATACTTTCCCTTAACAACCGGGACTTTTGATGTCTTATCGAAAGCCCATAGGAAACGCTCATATATAACTGCAATCACTGTTGTGATCGTAATTGCCTCTCCGATGAGACTGAAAACCAAGTATACTGAAAAACCATCTCTGATCTCAGTGAAAGAAATAGCACAACGTATTACAAATATAATCCCGAATGCCCATAGTATTTTCTTGGTAAATGCTGATACTCTCTCAGACATCTCAACATCCTCTATTCATAGGTATAGAACACAGTCAGTTGCTCTATGAAAGCTATCATATTCTTCTTATCTGTTTCTGAAGGGAATAGCTTTTTTATTCCGTTGGCTTCAAAATACCCATCAAAGTCATCATAGTGGCTCCTTAGATACGATATTAACCGGCTAAATAAGTACACTTTCCTGTATTGACCATTCTCCAAGTAATAGTCATCAGGAACATTCCAAAGCAGAGACTCTAAGGCAAATGAACTCACCTTGTCTGCCTCAGAATAATAATACTCCTGCATTAGGTAACGCATCTTTTTCAATATGCGAACCATCTTCTTGTAATGATGGTGTGTACGTACATTCTTTTGTCTTCCATTGTAAATATGCTGCTCAGGGTAATTGATAATCGCTCCTGTATGATCATCAGGAAAGATTACAATACCACCCACGAAATTAGAAGCATCTTTTCTATAGTCGCCAGAATAATCTCTATATCTTAGGCTTGGTACAGTATCTGCGTCCTTTCGGTAGGTATTTCCGTGCACCTTAATTGATTTGTTCTTTCTCTCTACGTCACTTCCAAACTTTCGTTCCAAGCACTCTTGAACTTCATCTTTGAAAGATTTTGTGGCAGCAGGTGCTGTTGTAAAACCATAATCTGAATCTGATTGAGGATAATACTGACTTGTGCGATAGTGAGTTCTAAAAACCTCCTCCTGCACAACAGCAATATCCACATCACTTTGAGTTTTAACATTTGTGTTATTTGCATAGGAGCCTTGAACGAATAGTTTCACGCGACGATTTCCAGTCAAGCTTCTCAGCTCAAGCGAATATGCATATGTATCGGAATACAGCGTTCTAATATCTTTTCCGTCATCAGTAAACCCTAACGGCTTTAAGGCATCCCGAACCATCCCAATAGCATTCTTACACTGTTGGTCTTCCGTTGTGCTAAGCGGCGCAGCATATTGTTCCAACATACTTTCTGTAAAAATCATTCTTCACTCCACTCCCAGCGCTTTGAACACCGCATCCTCTGCGCTGCTATAGAAAATCAAGTAAAAGCATCCAAAGAATTCATAATCATTTGTTTGTATTCGTTCTTCACTGATTCCGGTCCAAGGATCTTCATGGCCCCGTTCCACCCGAACACCCAGCGATAGAAAGTGGGAGAGGGGCTGACGGTCACCGTTGCCTTGAAATGCTTGTCATCGATCTCCTCAGTCGGGACCTTCTTCCCAAAATGATCCACGATGGCATTCATGATAAAGGTCTCGCAGAGCAGCTCCACATGAACAGTTTTGTCTCCGCCGTACATCCGGAACGTCTTCTGTATATACTTCGCGAGATTGAAGTCTTTCGGTGCCAGAACCGCCTTCTCATCCGTGAGCACATTGGGTACCCGGAATATTCTGTCCAGTCGGAAATGCCTCATATGCTCGCGATTGTCACAATAGCCGATCATGTAATAGAAATCGCCGTCCCAGATAAGTGCATAGGGGCTGACAATGTAGTATTCCCCGTCATGCCGCAGCTCCTTGCGTTTGCGGTTATTATAATCCGCATACTGGAAACTGACCTTGCAGCTTCTGTCGATGGCCTCATTGAGGCTGTCCAAGATGCTGATTGCCTTGTCATTTTCCGACTTGATGCGACCATCAACAGTAATATGACGGCGGAGTTTCTCCGCATTATAATCCGATGTAAGAGAAACCAGTTTCCCAATCAGTTCCTTGCTTTTCTTCTCGGTAATGAACTTGGAGGAGGAGACCGCATCAATCAGAAGCTTCAGCTCTGGAACATCAAACGGTCGATCGTCGTAATAATACTTGTTCTGGCGCGACTTGATCACTTTGAAATGAATCCCTGCCTGGTCCATCATGGCAAAATCGTTCGGAAGAGTAGTGCGGTGAACATCCATGTTATATTCATCCTTCAGGTACTTCAATAGTTCCGGCGTTGAAACCGGATGCTCAGCATCCGAATGCCTGAGTAGATACTGATATATGTATAAAAGTCTGAGTTTATTTCCGTTTTCCATTCGTCACCTGCTCTTTCTCATGAACAAAGAAATGATCCGTTGCTAAATGGTCAACACATTCAAGCTTTCAGCATATTTCTGCAGCCTTCTGAAGGTCGCATTGGGGTGTCGTGTAAATTCCTGCAATGTGCAGGATCCGATAATCTTATCGGCCGAAAAGACATATATTCCATCTTCCCTGAACAGGATTCTGGCGTCTCCGACTTCGAAAGCCGTTTCATCTTCCGATCCTTCGATAATTACTCTGTCCGTTCTTCGCTTCAATTCGGTAAAGAACCGATAGTCGGCTTCTGTTCTCAGCATGAGTTCCGAATATGTGGAACTCCCTGAAAGCAGAAAGTAGTTTGTATATGCAACCGGATTCGGCCCGAATTCAGAGACGCTTATCGGTGTCTTCAACGGTTTCCAGCCTTTTAGCACCTTAAAAACATGGTATCGTTCATTTCCGTGATGACTTTTCCCCGGAAGATCATGTCTTTTCGCCTCATAATAACTTACGACCTCGCCATACCAGCCGATTCCCTTGCCTTTTTCATACAGCGCCACATATCTTATCGGCAGATTGTCCGCGTCGAAACGACGGGTAAAATACAGCCCGTTTTTTTGGAACAGGTCCATGTGATTTGTATCAGGCACGAAACCGATCAGGACCTCGCGCTTATCCCAATCAACCGTCTTCAGTCTGTCTTCAATTCCGGCAGGAAGCGTCGCCCGTTCAAAGGCTGATTCCGGAGAATCTGACACCAGTTCATCCAACAGATCCGTAACAAGTGTTGTTGCGGAAGGTAGGAACGGAAGACCTCCGATATTTACCGTCTCGATGCTTCTGTAGAACCGATGATTCCTGTATTCTTCCTCATTAGCATACGGAAACAGGATATAAGCACCAAACATGGTTTTCTCAAACGTAAACCTTGATTCCGGATTCTCATAGACAATGGAATCCCTGTAACGGTGCATGGTATTGATGTCATCAACCTTCGGGCCGGGCTTCGTGTCGGGATAGTATTGTCCGTCGGGGTTTGTTTCGATACGGTATTTCGCATCGAACACATATTTATATGCGGATGAAGAACCTCTTTTCTCGAGTTCCAGGACATTGTCAGGCCGCTGATTAACCGTCTGTGTCACGGTTTCCGACGGATTGTAAGCCAGATAAATCCGCTCCCCGGTCTTTGTATTCAGAAAAGTGACTCTCGAAGGACGTCCCCGTACAAGATCCACCGTGACACCTTTCCGGTCCACCTTTATGATGTCCGGAGATTTCAGTGTATAATGCGAACGAAGAATGTCATAAAGCTTGATGAAGCACCAGTACTCATACAGCTGTGCCGTTTCACGAACCGACATATGAAACAGATCTCCGCCAACTGAGATCCCGTTCAGCAGCATGAGATAATACTTGTAAAGTTCACGATATCCGGGAGCCATCCCAAAGACCAGTGACATGCTTTGCGTAGCATTATAATCCGAGACATCCGCCAGAAAAGTGGTCGTCAGCAATCTTCTGATTCCGCCGGCCATCTCGCCTGCTTTCCTCAAAATATTCTCATCTGCCTGCTGCCTGCTGTTTCTGTATCGTCTCGAAAAATCCTCGATTTTCCGGATCGTCGATGTCAGCATGTACTTTACAAGGCGGTTTTCCTGGGTGTCATATGTGGTCCGCTTTCTGACAGAAAGTATTTTGTCCACGCGGACAACGGAATCATTCTTGACAACATATTCCGGATGTTTGAGCAACCATTTTTCGGAGCGAGTGTCGGTACGTGACGCCTTATAATGTGGCAGCACTTCATACTCCGATATCAGTTTATGATGAGGCACACTGACCACCCGATTGATGGCCTGCAGGTACTTGTCATAAATCGCCTGTAATACTGTGAAAAAGACCGCCGGGACATCATTTCTTCGATGATTCGGAACAAATACCTGATATGTCTTTTTCATAAAATCAAGGATGCTCTCGCTGACCATATTATTAATGTCAGTCATCATCTCCTGATAGTCGTCTTTATAGGAAATCTTTGTCGGATAGACTTCCATCCGCACGGAAAGGACCTGCCTGCCTTCCATCCATATCGAGAAATCCGAAAAGCCGACATTATTCCCGAAGTTAATAACTCCTGACAGAAGAGAGAAGTCTCCCTCTATCACAGGATTCACAGCATCTTCAATAAGAGAACTGCTACTTCTGAATGTTACCGTCTGACCACCTCTTGATCTGACAGTTACAGCGTAATCCGTCTGCTCGAAGAACAGCGGAGGAACTGTGATTTCATGAAAAGCGAGGCCTGTGTGATCCGAATACTTTTCCGAGATACTTTCTACCGGTATGTTTATCTGCTCAATATCTGTACCAACGACTCTCAGGGAGGAAGCCCCCGTGTCCCCCTTGGGATAACGGTACGCCACCCTCCCTTTGGATTTTACAGAGAAATCAATGTAAGCGGTACGGATCTCCAACAGTTTATCAGAGCCAGTAGGAAGTGAAGCCATCCTCTTCAAACCTCGTCATCATATACGCAATTTTCTTGGCACTTTCAACATACTTTGCGTTACTTGCCATATCCTGCATTTTCTTTCCGACCTGGCCGCTCTCGATATCCAGTCCGGAATAGTCTCCCATGCAGAACTTGAACAGTTCAACCAGCATATCGCGGATCATCGTAGCGCTTCCTTGCACACGCGGCAGAATTTTTTGCATGATCTCATTGTCAAGCGCCTGATCATGAGAGAGCAGGTCCTCGGCCTTTTTGTTATTTAATAGGTAGAAGACAATCTCGTCGCGGACTCTGTATCCGACATGCAGGTTGGCCTTTACCAATATTTCATTAATCTTCCTCAGTTCAGAGCAAACCTCCGAAACATACTCCTTCTCACCGGCGCAATCACGGGTCAGTACCAGATAATCTGTACGAAGATAGTCGTTCGTTAACATTACCGGACCTTCGGTATCATTCACTGCATCAAAGCTCGGCTCCAGGTCCACGTAACTGAATTCGATTGTATTGGCCCGGTCCAGAACCTTCTTGCTGAACGGGAAAGTCGTTTCATCCATGTTCACGGTTCCGACTATATATAAATTGTCCGGAATACCGTCTTGAAATTGAGCGATCGGATCAGTACGGATTGCTCCATCATCCTGTTTTTCTCTGGACTCAATGACCGAAAGGAAGTCACTCAGATAATACTCAACCCTGGCCAGGTTCATCTCGTCAAGGCAGAGAAAGACCGGTTTGTCCGGCAGGTCGGCAGCTGCCTTGAAAGCAGGGCAGACCGGGCCTTCAATAAAGTTGCCATTCAAATCATAATGGCCGAACAGATCACTTCCGTCACTCCAATCCGGCCGGACTGGAACCATGAAATACTCCGCGCCAATGGCCTCAGCAAACAACTTCACCAGCCTGGTCTTTCCTGTTCCCGAAGTGCCTGCCAGAATCACAAAAGGCTTGCTCTTCAGACTGAGGTAGAAGTTCTCTATTAACCCTTCGTTGTACGAAAATCCTTTCGAAAGGATATATGTTTTTATTTTTGTGATTGCTTCTTTAGTCGACACTTGAATTGTCCCCCGCTCGCCTGTTTCGCTTAAGCCCGCCAGGTACTTTTCGATTCCTACTTCCGATAATGCCTCTTTTAGCTCAGGGCGCAAGTTCCATACAAATGTCCCTTTTTCATCGGCTTTGGCATCTCTCCCCTGAAATAGGATTGGCCAATATCTTGTACGATCATCTCCGCCATCGTACAACTTACAATTGGTGTATTTTTGTATTGCCTTAGCAAGTTGCGTACATCTCCCGCTAACTGACATGGCCGATAATCCGTATTTCAATCCGATTTGGGAGCATGTTGCGGCACCGCCGTAATCGTAAAACATTGCGAGAACGCCACCCCATACAGGACCTATCATTTCTGGGTTGTTAAGAATCTCGATCCACTGTTCTTTTGATATTCCCGGCGTATACTCTGCAATCGATGGCCACCACTCAACGGATTCCTCAGCATAATACGTAACATAATATGCCTGATATAAATCAAGCATCATTTTTAAATCCTCAATAATGGTTGGCCCATCCGGAAGATTGTTTAATTCATATTTTTTATAGTAGACAGCTCCGCAATCATAACCTGATGACCCCGTGTTGATTCCATCGTCGGCCATAAAATAATCATTGGGAATATCTGATCGAATTTTACCAACATGCTCTTTTAATGCCTGTTGCATTTTAGGATCGCTTTTTCCGACCACTCCTGAAAATACGGTGTTTCCTTTGGAATCAGTCCTGGTACCCATCACTTCCGTCGCGGCAACTTCAAGGGTAAGATATAACTCCTTCGAATCCTTGTTTACGAGGTAGACGATGTATACACCTTTTTGGGCCGATGTGGTTATACGACTGTCAAAAACGGCAATCCATGGTACCGCAGTCCAGCGCCCCTTCCCGTAACTTCCAACTGTAATATAAGGAGTTTGGATGCTTGCGCATTCTTTTAACAGCTGCGGAATATCCTTTGAAATAATGTCTCGAAAAGGATTTTTCCAATCGCCTTCTTTTGTTACCTTTTCATACACATCCGAAAAATCCGATAGCAGAATCTTGAATTTTTCGCGAAGCCGTTGAGATTCTTGTGTTCCCATGAATAACTCCTTATCGTATTACAGGTCGTTCCAAAATCCGATTTTCTTATCTTCAAACGTACCTATAATCATCCCTCGATCTAAAAAGGCATTTCTTTCTTCGCAACAAGTCTCCGGGAGCAAGGCGCATGCATGACAAGCAGCCAAATTCAGTGAATCTCTTCCTTGCCCGTGACTCATTATGCAAACTGGGTCGTTAGAACATGTTTTGGCCTTTCCAATTGCTTTCCGCAGTATCTTAGGAAAGGCATCCGAGCGCCCTTGTCGAACAAGTCCTCCTAGCGTTCCTTCGGAATCCCCACTGGCAGTGTAAATAAGAACGCCCGCCATTTGTTTTCCGTCCTCCTGCTCCGCACAATAGAGACGTTCGCTTAGAGAAGCAATACTATATCCGCACTCAAAGCTAAGCTGAGAAATCAGCAAATGGGAGAGTGTATGGAGCATAATGAATTTGGGTGTAATATTACGCGGATGATTTTTTCCGATAAACGAATTTGCGTAATTCTCGTTTAACCGCTTGGCACGTTCCGAGACTTCGGGATTATTCGCAATCCACTTCTCAATATCATCCTGACGGAACTCGATAAAAATGCCCTCGCCGCGTACTTCATAGGCCGGATACCAGTTTGTCTCCGGCTTCTTTACATCAACGTAGCCCCGGTCATCTTTACTGATTACTGGTTCCAATCTTGAAAAACCGGTTAATGCATGAACAACTCTGACCTTATCCACCAATGATATTCCTTTGATGTGAGGCAGGCCATATTCATCAACATGCATTGATTCTCTGGAAAAGTCACCTAACGAACCTTTAGGAGTCGATATTTCCCCGGTTAAAGCTAAATACTCCTCTATACGATATTGAACACTATCTACGTCTGTTACCGTATCACTATCTTTTAGCCATTTATCGGTGAGGATTTTTTCTACATCCGTTTTAAGCGCTCCAATCTCCAGAGCGATTTTGTCTGCCCACTTACTAAGACGTTTCCTGATTGTATCTAGGCGATCCTCTGGCTCCTCGTCCTCAATTATTACAACACATTCCTCATACGCCTTGCTTTTCTCAATTTTAGTATTAAGCCTGTCAGCATACGGAGGAATGACAAGCGAGCTGTGCACTAACGGGAAATAAACGGAGGAGGCACCGCGTTGTACCGTTCTGGGATGGCATCCGCATGGTTCTTTTGTATGTTTAAAGGGATGATTTCCCGGACAGATAAAGTCTTCTCGTTCGCCGTTACCATCCAGTTCTTCAAATATTTCCTTGTTAAATGCATCTTTCAGCGTGGTTCTTGCTTTACAAGTATCACATTCCACCGTAAGCCCTTCCAGGCCTTCCGTTCCTGAGGCTCCCGTCTTAAAGCGAAGCACGGGATTGCCGCATACTGGCATTTTGGATCGAGCATGCACCCACTTCACCCAGGGGAAATCGTTTAAATGGCCTTTTTCACAAACTGTTACTATACGTGCCACTACTAAATCTTGCTTGCAATCCGGACACTGCAGCGATTCGACCATGTTGTAGTCTCTTTGCAACTGTTTGTCTTTGGCCTTTTTCTGATAATCTTTAATCCATTTGCTAAGCGGTTGAAATTTCCTGCATTTGGGGCAAAAATACCATTCTGGAAACCGTGCATACGAAATATCGGTCGGCATTGCGAAGTAGTCAACTCCCAAAGCCTTCGCAAAACGATCATCGAAGATTTTTGTCGTGCCGCTCCAATATTCCGGTGCTGCCGTGACCAGTGTCTGATCGGGAAAATCAACCATCGCACCGACCCCGTACTGAAGAACGGCCTGTGCCGCTCGTACGGAATGCGTCACCTTATTTAGTTGGATCTTGTCTTTTACCTTAACTTCTTCCGCCATCTCAATCCTCCCAAATAATCACGTTGCCGGTAACAGAAGAATCTACATTTCTCATAGAAGTGAGTGTTTCTTTGGCATCATCTTTTCCGGAAGAGTGATACTGCTTTAAAAGCCTATGTTCACCTGTTACGGGCGGGGTAACCATATGTTTCCTGCCGAAATATAAAGGTGTGTCGCCCTCTTCCTGGCTTCTGTTAACAGCTTCCTGCCAATAATCCACAAATTCGTCCAATTCATTCAGTACTTCTTCAAAATCATCGGCAAGGTGATTCTGTGATCGGCCGGCAATCTCTCTCACTCGAGAAACAATGTAACGTTCGACCTTTTCTATATCTTCCGAAAAGGCCTCCTTATCAAAATAAACCGCAGACCTATCCTCTCCGAGTGATTCCATGTTTCGCATCAATGCCACGAAGACTGCGTGTAAAGCGCGCTCCCGTGCAGGTTTGGAAAAAGGAGTAGCCCCCGTGGGTTCGACAAACCTATAAAACGAATCATGATAAGGGCGAAATTGCTCATAATGCGAGCGATCTCTGCTTTTGGTAGCATCATATTGGACGAAGGCGACGCCGGGATACGAACGGCCGACACGGCTTGACGCCTGTATGTATTCACTTGTCAGCTTAGGCTGCCCTACCATAAGCATAACGTTTAGACGAGCAACATCGATACCGACCGAAATCATATTCGTCGCCAGCAGAACATTTGATGCATATTTTTTTTCGTCCATATTCTCTTTTGAGTATTCGACCCTTTCAAGCTTATCCAGGGTTTCGTTCAATTCTGTCGTTGTTACTCTGCTGGTCAGTTCATCGGCGGAAATTATCAGCCGTCGCCCACAGAACATTCTATTCGCAGTCCTGATAATAAAATCTTTGACGTCATCATCAACCAAAGTTGAAGCTTTCCCTAGATCTTTTAAACTATTGAAATATACTGTCAACGTCCACAGTTTGTCTTTAACCTCATCCGGCAAATTCATTGTATAGGCTTTCTGAAGTAATGCGGCCATTGACCTAATCTCTGTCATGGCTTTGGTTTTTCCCGCTGGCATGATGCCTACATATTTACGCCCATACTTTCCCCTTGAATAGTCGATGATATCTTCACGTGCAAAGAAAGAATCCTCGGCATCCAGCCCTGGAGAAGGAAACTGAACGACCTCTCTATTGTATAGGACCGAACATTGTTCTTTAGCACGACGTATAGTCGCCGTAGAGGCAATTATCTTGGGCTTAACTCCTTTCATGCTACAGAGCCCGTCAATTGCGGATTCGTATAGACCTACCATTGTTCCCAGTGCGCCGGATATCAGGTGTAATTCATCTTGAATAATCAGCTCGGGAGTCCTATTCTTGGAATTGACTCCAAAGAACGAGCCAATTCTGCCATCCCAAGCCATCATCGCAAATTTATCTACCGTTCCAAACAAAAGTGTCGGCGGTTTTAAATACAATTCCTCGTCTATTATCTGAATCGGTAACTTGTTGGTAAATGTACAGTCTTCATGTGGGCAAAACATGAAAAAGTGCTTTCCATCCATGGCATAACCCCATGAGCCCACAAGTTTGCGACCTTTTTCGTCCTTTACCATTTTCGTTCCGCACCACGGGCACTTCAAAACTTGGAACTTATTATGGCGTTCTTTTTCCGTTCGCACGGTATACGGACTACTTACATTGATCAATTTATCAAGATGATATTCCGCACTGTTTTTCCCGGTGTTATTGTTGGGTATATGCGTTCCACCGATCCAAAGCCCGATGGTAATAGGCTCATTCCCCAAAGGATATGCAGGATACTTGTGCCGTTTCTGTTTGGAATCCATTCTGATATATTCACAAGCGCATATCAGTGTAGCTGCTCTTGTAAATTGCTGTGCGGCCAACAGACGGAGAGTATACCGCATCATAACAGTGGTTCCGCTTGCTTCTTCGGGATGCGATAGTCTACGATAAAAAATCGTAAACGCAGTTAACCCTAAGTATGCCTCTGTTTTTCCACCGCCCGTTGGAAACCAAATTAAGTCCACAAGATTCCGATCATCTGAATCGTCAACGGTAATGGATTTGATATCCATTAACAGAAAGGCTATCTGGAACGGTCGCCACCTTGCGTTTTCGTCAGACTCGTCCTGATAATCTAATCCACATATCCATTCCGAAATTTCCTCGTCCCCGGGATAACGATCAGCATCTTTTTTTGCCATTTCGGATTGGCTCTGAAGATGAATTCGTTGCATGAACATAGCACGGTTTGCCAGCATAAATGCGGACAATGCATTTCGGTTTTCTTTGAGTATCTCTATTCCTTCATACATCCTGGCAGCTGCCAGACAACAATTCTCGATGTTTTTTGCTGCTGCCGTTTTATAACGACTATCGAGATGCTTTGCGGTTTGCTTTAAATTTTCGATCCATAACGAGTACAAATCCACCAATTTTGTTAATGAATCAAGTTTTTGCTCCTGGGTTGAGTCGGAAAGATCTGACAGATATTTCATTGATAATTCACTGTCGTTTATATTCTCGTTTTGGGGCAAGGAAAAGCTCATGGCAGGTATTTCCCGTTCCGGGAAAAAATCTGTCCAAATTGAGCCTTCTCCATTTTCGTTTATCTCCCAATTAACCGAGACTCCCAGTCCCGTCCCATATGACTTTTTATGCCGGTAGAGTAAGTCCAGTGATTTTTCTTCTTCGTCCATATCTCCTGGATCAGCCATTGCGTTGTTCTCTGAAAACAGGAAACCATTACCGGCAGAAGTAATAGTGATCTGTGGCTGAAAAAGACACTCATTAGCCTTAGCGGGAAACGATTCTAACCCGTTTACCAACATGACTGTTACAGAATAAAGATCCTCATCGATTTTAGTTCTCAATGCTACAAGTCTCGCAGATGTTCCATCGAGTTCAGATGCATTTTCCTCGTTATAGTAATCGGATCCTGCAAACGAAATTTCCACATCAGGAATATAATGAGGTTCTCGAACATATCCGACTTTCAAGAAATCGGCCAAACGGTAGGCACAATTCTTTAGTTCCGAATACTCTGTTTCCGGAATCGAATCTTTTTCAAATACCCCGCGTAAATCTTTAAGGTTTATTCCTGAGATTAGACGTAGCACTTTTAGGTTTTTGTCAAATGTCATAAAATGAGCCACTTCAGGCGGCACTTGATACGAATCTGCGTTTTGCGGTTCATAGGGAACAACGCAATCCTCCATCAAAGCCTTGCGGTAAGTCGCAAAAGATATCTGACATTTGATATGGTCCGTCTTCCCTCTGACAAGGAACGTCAATCCCATGGAAGAGGGTTTATACTGTGTTGCCATACCGATTTCTTCGTCAAGATTTTCATCTGCCGTTTCATCAAACTCATAAGATCTTTCCGCTTTCTTCATCGTCACTTTTTCAGCGGACTCAACCTCGGTACCTACTGCTTCAGCTATCGAAACCTCTTCATCAGACTCAAGCGGGACGGTTTCGTCGTTATCTTGCTCTACAAGATTTCCCTGAGGGAACAAAATGCCTACGGAATACCTGCTCGTCGGGCTACTCGAGATCAACTCATGATCAGCATCCGGAACTTCAAACTCTGATCCCGGTCCCAATAATTCATTTTTGATTTCCCGAATATAGATATCTCTGGCGTCTATAAGATTTTTACGGATTTCATTCCCGGTCACAGTAACACCTCCGCCTCTACGATTGGACGATTAACAAGATTAACGGGAACCGTTTCGGTTCGTTCCAGTTGATAAACGTTCTCAAGTTCTTTTGTTTCTGAAAGCCTCTCCACGTGTTCATAAACGATCTCAAAAACGCTTCCTGGCTTTGGAATTTTATTGCTTAGCTTATCTTGTATTGCTGTAGCTATAAGCGAAAGAATTTCTCTTCTATAGTGCTGTACCACACTGCAAGCGTCATAGTAGCTCTTAGGATCTGCAAGCAGTGCGGGGTCCTGAGTAAGTGCGGCTATTTGATGCATTGTACTTTCTTTTCTGGGCCGTATGATATGGCTGTCGGGAACCAACCACTGACGGATAGACACTTCCTGCAGTGAACTCCCCAGTTTTTTCAACTCCTTGGCTAAACCGCGATAAGTTAACTTGTTATCATCTTTATATTTTCTTAAAGCTACTTTCCAGTATGTTGACATCTGAACGGCTTTTGCGATTGTCTCATCGATTTTTTTACTATCTATCAATTGCCCAAAAATCATATCGACAATATTCCTTGTATAGTCATCCCGTTTCGTAAAAACCAGTATGTCGCCAGATGTTAGTTTTTCGGGGGCGCTTTCGGAGATACTTTGCGTCAGTTGATCAAACACGACGGCAGAGTAGTATTTGGAAAACAGAATCTGTTCACCTGAAACAAAAGTCCCAACATAGTCAACCTCCGCCGTACCCGTATACGAAGAACCAGAAGTGCCGGATGAAACCAGCTTTCTTATATCAAAAAGACCAAGGCCTTCTACAAACTCATCCAGACTAGCAAACTCCCGAGCCGTTTCTTTCTCCATGGCTTCAATATCCTTGTCCTCGCCGGAATCTATGGCTCGTTCATATGCGTCTCCCTTTAATCCTTGCATTTTTGCCCGCAGTTTTCTTTCTATTTTGGCGTTCTTTTTTTGTCTGTAGCGAAACATTTTCCCTTCGCATTCATATACAAGAACTTTGAGTTCCGGAGCGGCATAACATTGCAAGCTGTCAAATCTTTTTCCTACTGTATCTCCGCACACTATGATCAAATCAAACGAATCATTTGAGTTAAATCTGTTTGCGGTAATGCATTGGATGCTAGTGTTTCCGTTAAACACACCAAAATATGCTTTGAAGATATCCGCATAGTATGCTTTCGGCACAACTATTGCGATCCTTTTACCTGTGTTTTCTCGTATAATAGTGCTTAAAACATCTTTTTTCTGTGATGCGTCATATAACTGAAAATACATCTCTGTTAAGGCATCAGAGATCATTTCACACTGTTTTTCCATAGAAAGCGAAGAGTGCGACAATGAAGCCAGCTCATCCAACCTCTTTGCGGGAGAAACAACAGCCGCATTCAAAAGTCCATCGGCGATGGCGGTCTCCATCTCACCCATAGTAAAGAATGCCGATGTAAATAGGTTTAACAATGCCATAGATGAGAGCACAAAACTATCTCTATCGTCTCCAGTCCAATTGGATTGTCTTATAACATAAAGGGATTCCTTTATACGTTTAAAGTCTTCCCACCCCCAACAGCCTGATACGGGCACCGTCTCAATTTTTCTTTGAATAATGTTATTAATATGCTGATCCAACTCTTGTAAGAGAGGATTATGCTGATTAATCTCTAAAGGCCCTACCGGTTCTTCCTGTAAAACATCTTTAGTGCATGCAAAAACAGCCGCTTCTTCATACTGGTCTATGGCCATCTCGCATGACGTAGCGTCATACGGCAAAGTAATATGTGCAAACTTCAAGGATTTCCTGCGAATAAGATCGTTTAATCCAGATGCACCGTCCGTTAACGAGGTTGTATTTGCCGACCACAATCCGATGACTCTGTTTCCGCTTTTTGACAAGACAAGGTTTCTGGCCTCGGAAACCTTACTTGTGAGTTTTATCACGGCCTCGACTTTAGAAGGGTTTCTACCAATTTGAAATTCTTCGCCTGATGCGGTAAAGTACGACACCGGAACGATATCCGTCAAAGGAATTCTTTTCCCATCTCCATAATGAATCCAGAGATGTTGACATATGTCTATGAATTCAGACTTATCCGCAATCGCTACAACAGACACATCAAGCGTACTAGGAACCTCCGTTTCTAAAATGCCCATAACATAAGCCAAGAATTCATTTCTGTTTGATCTCGCTTTTCTGATACCACGGCCATCTGTCACAGAAGATTGACCATAATATGGTTTAACCAAATGTTTGCTTTTTTCATAAGACGCATATAATGTTGAAGGGCCGTTCTTTCCCTTTGCGTCCTGTGATAAAACAATATATTCCCTATTTCCATCGCCCATATTCTTGTTCTCAACACCGAGCCAACGGTAACGTTCACCTTTATACAGAACCATATCGCCAGGCTGCAGTGACATTATGATTTCATCATTGCTAGTCATGGAATAGGAAAAACATGCTAACGCAATCGCTGCAACCGAAACGACGTCAAAGCATACGGAACCGGTATGAAAAGAGAAACTGGTGGTTTTCTCTTCTTGGTCAAGCTGACCGGCAAAAAAGGACATATATCTCTCAATAATGCTTTTCGAAGAGACTATAAAGTCGTCATAGTATATATCGCACTTTTCGATTAGTGAGAGAATAAAATTCCTAGTACTCATTGTATGCTCTCCCTTAATACGTCTTCTCTTAGTGTCGAGGCATCAATACCACATCTTAGGTTAGTTATTTGTTTTTGAAAGCAGATCCTCAAATACATATGACCGTTCACCAGTCCGAATGACACAGCGCATTTCTGTGAGCTGGCCAAGGATTTGTGATGCCCGTGCAGATGAAACTTTGAGATAGTCTGCCAGTTCTTTCGTCCTGAAAGGATTCAACCCGAAGTGGTACACCATATCAAAATATTGATTGAGCGTTTTCTCTCGCAGCGTTGTTTCCATATCTGTCCAAATTGTTTTGCACAACAAGAATTCATTTCCGTACATACTAAACAGCCGACGCTCGGTTGGCGAAAAATTCGAATACATGGCATCTATGTTTCGCTGAACAAATCTGGCCATTTCCTCGATCACCGGTATCGTAACGGAGTTACCAAACTGTTTAAACTGCTGACTAACAGGAATCCCTTCGGGAAAGGAAAACATTTCCTTTCCATCGTCATCAATAAAACCATAGCCTATGAATCCTTGCAGTCTCCCCCATTCCGTCGGTGTCATGGTACGGATGCATTTATCATTGATGGGAGAGTATTTGCCTTTTATTTCATGTCCGGCGTATTGTTTCCCATTCTTGTAATCGAGTATTAGATTTCTTTCTTTTCCGGACCCTCCGGTAGCCAAAAGAGTGTTTGCCACCGGCCTTTTAATTTCCGGACTGTTAACGATTCTATAACCAAATCCATACCCCTTCTCATGTTGAACGATAATATGTCTCTCCAACGTCTCAAGATACTTTGTGGAAAGAAAGTACCTCGGTTCCACACTGTCTTCCAGAATGGAATTTAAGTCATCATATATTGCCGCTCCGAGTCTCTTGGTTGGAAGTTCTTTTTCTATCAACTCGACATGTTTCCCAAAATAGGCGCGGCTAAAAGCGATTATATATACACGAGGTCTGTTTTGAGGGACGCCGAAATCAATGGAATTTCTTAGGAATGAAGAGCGCTCAATAATCGGGTCACCATTTGTGTCATACTTTAGGCCTACTATGTGATAGTCCAACTGTCGTCCCAGGGTATCGAAAATTGTATTTATGGTAGCCTTCTTGTCGTGGGATAACAGATTCTGAACATTTTCAAGGAAGACAACCTTAGGTCTGGTCATTTTTATAATGTCTGCAATGTCGAAAAAAATAGTTCCTTTAGTTTTGTCTTCGAATCCTTTTCTCTGCCCCACGCTACTGAATGCTTGACATGGAAATCCCGCAAGCAAAACATCATACCTTAAGCGTTGCAAAACCTTTTTAAAAGCAAGATCGCTAACGTTATGTCGCGGGTTATTCCCGTATAGATGTTCATATGTCTTACAGGCAAACTCATCTATTTCTGCGGATTCAACATTAATATAGCCGCCTGCCAGTTCAAATCCGCGGCGAATGCCGCCTATGCCTGCACATAGGTCGATTGTTTTTAATTGCATCGGTTTCTCTCCTTAAGCACATTAACAATGACGTCCGCACAGGCACCAACATTTTTACTGATTTCATTTCCCCAAAAGCGAAGAACGATCCATCCATCGGCCTCCAACGTCTCTGTGACTTCTTTGTCTCTTGCAATATTCCTTTCTATTTTGTGTATCCAAAAGTCTCTGTTTGTTTTGATCTTATCTTTCTGTTTGTCCCAGTCATAACCATGCCAAAATTCGCTGTCACAAAACACCGCCACCTTTTTCCCAATAAACGCAATATCGGGTTTTCCCATAATCTTGGTAACATTTTTCCGATATCTAACACCTCGGGCCCACAGTTCATGTCGTAGGAGCAGCTCAATCTTAGAATCTTTATTCTTAACTGCCTGCATATTTTTGTTCTTTTGTCCGATCTCACTATTGTTCATGGAAATGCTCTCCGATATGCAGACATTTGATAATGATTGCGTTATCTATTCTGCAGTAATTTGTTGGTTTCTATGTAGTATCGGACCAAACGCCTTAAAGTATCTTGATCTTTTGGTCCTACAGGTAATTTTTTTGCCCATGGTCTCCCTGGATGTAACATATCCCATGGGGATTGAACCTGTCCTTTACGTCCACTGCCCGGATCATGATTCCCAAATCCATCAATAACGGAATTCCAGATTGGTTTAAATCTATTTATCATTAAGGATTCTGCGAGCGGAATCCAGATATCATCAACAACGATATACCTACATCTAAAATCCGTAATGTCTAGATCCTCAGCTTCTTTAATAGATTTTGCATGATCCCCGAGACGCTTCTGCAAAGCGGGCCCTTGGGTTTCTCCGCTTCCCGTACCACCTTTTCTTGCACCTTGAGGAACAGCCTTTCCAACGTAAATTGGAATGGCACAATTATTATTGCGATTAAACTCGCCTAGCTCTTTATAGATTTCATTATTTCCGACAAAGAAGATTGCATAAACCCCCGCACCGATAAAAGGATCCACGGGAAGTGTTTCCACATCATGGTTCATCAGCTCATTCGCAATACTATTTCCTATATTTGTCTTATCAAGCGGATTGTATGGCTCTATAATTGGAATAGCCTTTTCAATATTCATTTGGCACTCCTTTCCAACTTTTCAACAACTGACCTTCCTATAATCTCCGCCATCATTTCTGGAACTGCGTTTCCGATTTGACGCATGGCTTCTCCCCATGACCCACAAAAAACGTAATCATCATCAAAAGTCTGTATCCGGGCGCTTTCTCTAACAGTGTAATATCTGATGGTTCCATCATCCAAAACGACTGTATTCTCACCTCCTGGTACACCATGGACGCCAGCCTTTATCGTCTTAGAGGGCTCATCTAAATCGCTTCCGGAATGTCCTGCATAAGCCTTCGCGCCAGGTCTATATTCATGATTACTTATTGATAATTGTTGATTGAGCCGAGGATCCGGCAAATCGCAAATTGCATCCCTGACAGTCCGCCACCTTTTGGTTTTCAGCGGATTTTTTCTAAGCGTTGCTAGCCGTTGTGCACTTATTTCACATTCGGGCTGCTCGAGCCCATGTTCGCGCCAGTAATCACCCGTAACCCACTTATCAAAGAGCAGAGCATCCTTTGAGTGTGTAGGCTCCGGGAATTCATAGTCTATTTCCAGATCCGACTTGAATCCGACAATTATCACGCGATACCTTGATTGAGGGACACCATAATCTGCGACATTTACAAGGGAGTACTTTATATTGTAAGTACCCTTTTCTCCATTTCTGTGTTTTTTCTCCAGAAGTCTATAATGATCAATCCAAGAAAGATCGCCTCTGGTTATGGTCGGATACTGAAGCTGTAACAAAATATAATGGAAGTAATCAGAAAATGCTGGCCGTAAAAGGCCTTTCACATTCTCAAAAACGAAGGCTTTCGGTAATACTTCTCTAACAGCACGAATGGCTTCTGGCCACATATCACGAGTATCGTTATAAGCCTTGGCTTTCCCCCCCAAAGAAAAAGGTTGGCACGGCGGTCCACCGCTTATCACATCAATGGATCCTTTATAAACTTGAAAATCCACTTTACGGACATCTGTTTCAAATACCTTCCAATCGGAGACAAGGGTATTCCCATCAGCAATATTCTTATTAATATTGGCGCAGGAATATTTATCCCACTCAAACAGTGCCTTATGACTTAATCCTGCCTTCTGTAAGCCAAGCGCAAGTCCACCCGCACCGCAAAACAGTTCAATAGAGTCGATCATTACATACCCTTTCTATGACTTTGATTTTTGTAGCTCATCGCTGTTATTATCTGTCGACCGCTTTAATATACTTCCCACTTTTAATTCGTTGATCTTTCGGTTTCTCCGCATCAGAAGGAATTGCCCAGTAGTTCCCGACTCTTATTGCTCCTTTTATGCGATCCTGTGAACACAAAATCTGTAATCTTCTAGTTGTAATTCCCCATTTTTCGGCAGTCTGTTTTACTGATAAGTACTCCATCATTCACCTCACATAGTGAACCCAAAAATGCATACAAAAACTCAGTATTCATTATAATCACATCTGCGAACAAAGTCAATCTTGACGTGATGCCATTTCCCGACAGTTCACTGAGTTTTTGAGATTTTTGACAAGTTTTTCACCTCTACATTTTCCAGACACACAAAAACCGCCAGGCTTTTACCTGACGGTTCTCACTCCATATCCCAATCCGGCAGCGTCCTGCCGTCGAAATCGAGATGTGCTTTCTTTGCTTGTTCGTGTTGGTGTTCCCTGGGGATCTCGTAGACTTTATCCCCTCGGCGGAGCCGTGCACCAGTCTGATGATAGTGGAAGGCAACGCCATATTCCACACATTGCAGGTGTGTACCCAGTACCCACGCGTAGTCACAAATCCTTGCCTCGGGTCCGGATTCTCCGCCGCAGGATACGGATCGAATCTGACAGCCATACCGCTTCAGATAGGGCCTGATGTTGATCCGTTCCAGCATAGGCTCATGGATAATCGATTTGTTCGGGATCGATAGCTCCAAAAAGACCGGCAGCCGCTTATCTGTCATCCTCTGATTTTCACAGGTGCAGCAGATCTCCACATTCTGATAGCCAGTCCCCCAGTCCGGCGGCAGTGCTTTCTGGATCCTTTCAGGTCGCTTCGTCACCATATAGAAGCTGCAGTCAGAGCGTTCCCGCATCATCCGCCAGGCTTCAGGCCTCCATTCATCTGCATCCGGATGGAAAAAGTCAGACGTAAAGCAGGTGAAGAAGGTGGTGCCGGATGGATACTTGTACTTGCCCTTCATCGGTCCGGACCGGTATTTCCGGATCGGCAGTGTGAAGTTCTGTGTCTTGTGGACTTTTGAAGTGTCCTTGCCGAATTCTGCATCGCGCCGATACACATAGCAGTGCGCACAGCCGGGTGATACCTTCGTGCAGCCATGCCACAGGTTCCACATGGCGGATACCGGCGCGGAAGGAGCCGGCTTTTCCTTCGGAAATAGTTCCTGCTGTCCGTAAGTCTCCATAGCTCCTCCTTTCCTTCATCTGCACTCAGCAGTATTCATCCCATTCCCGTTTAAAGATATCTGTATCAGCCTCAACACTGCGGATATCTGCAAAGCGGATTTTCCGGTCATCGATCCGGATCGTCTGCGATACCTCTGCATCCACATTCCAGCAGATGCCGGTCAGCTGCTGATACTGTCCGCGATATCCATAAGCTTCATTTTCT
>OMZJ01000141.1 GCA_900315495.1 uncultured Lachnospiraceae bacterium | reverse complement strand
CGTTCACCACCTATGCCGTGAACATGTTCGAGCCGATCCAGAACGTGGCCTCCAATCTCTCTGAGCTGATCTCCGCGCAGGCCAACATCGAGCGGGTGACCGGCCTCCTCGAGGAGGAGCCGGATGTGAAGGATACACCGGAGGTCGAAGAAAAGTACGGCACGCTGTTCGACCAGAAGCCCGAAAACTGGGAGCCGATCCGCGGGGATATCACCTTCGACGACGTCACTTTCCATTATCCGGACGGCACGGACAATGTGCTGGAACACTTCAGTCTGCATATTCCGGCCGGGACGACGGTGGCCATTGTGGGGGAAACCGGCGCTGGCAAGAGCACGCTGGTCAACCTGGCCTGCCGCTTCTTTGAGCCGACGGAAGGCCGGATCCTCATTGACGGCCGGGATTACCGGGAGCGGAGCATCTCGTGGCTGCACAGCTCCCTCGGCTATGTGCTGCAGAGCCCGCACCTGTTTTCCGGCACCATCATGGAGAACATCCGCTACGGGCGCCTGGACGCGACCGACGAGGAAGTGATCGCGGCCGCACGGGCAGTCTCCGCCGACCGCGTGGCGGCCCGGCTGGAGAACGGCTGGAATACGGAGGTCGGGGAGGGCGGGGATTCCCTGTCCACCGGGGAAAAACAGCTCATCTCCTTTGCCCGCGCTGTGCTGGCCAACCCGGCCATCTTCGTGCTGGACGAGGCAACCTCCTCGATTGATACCGAGACCGAGCAGCTGATCCAGCGCGCGACCGAGTACCTCCTGAAAGACCGCACGTCCTTTATCATCGCGCACCGTCTCTCCACCATCCGGCAGGCCGACACCATCATCGTGGTGCGCGGCGGCAAAATCATCGAGCAGGGGACGCACGACGCCCTGATGGCAGAGAAGGGCTACTACTACAACCTCTATACGCAGCAGTTCCGCGAGGAAATGCTCCGGGCCTTCAGCGATGAGCGGGCGGCGGAAAAATCTCTATGAGAGAGAAGAAAGCAGGCCGCGGCGAAAATGCCACGGCCTGCTTCCGTTTCAACAGATCGTTTTTTATCCTTTGCAGAGAATCATCGTATTTGCTGCCGCTCATTCATGAACCTGACTGCAGGGCCGGTCCACGCCTCTGCCGGCGGAGTGGCGCATTCAGGTCCATCCGCCGTCCATGGTGATCACCTGTCCGGTCAGATACAGCGGCGCCCGTGCCAGAAGCCAGATCAGCTCCGCCGCCTCGTCGGGAGTTCCCAGCCGCCCGGCGGGAATCTCCTCCGCCAGTGAGGCAAGATCCTCCGGGCGCAGCTCCTGCCGGTTCATCCGGGTATCGATCGCGCCGAAGGCGGCCGCGTTGACGGCAATGCCGGAGGGGGCAAGCTCTTTGGCCAGCGCCCGGGTAAAACTGTTGACGCCGCCCTTTGCGGCGGAGTAGACGGTCTCACAGGAGGCCCCCACATTTCCCCATACCGACGAAACATTGAGGATACGGCCGCTCTGCTGGCGCACAAAGACAGGAACCGCCGCCTGACAGATGCGGATGACGGCGTGCAGGTCGACCTGCAGCATGCGCTCCAGAGAGGAGCGCGTCATATCCTGCAGCAGACCGATTTCGGAGATCCCGGCGTTATTCACCAGCAGATCGATCCGCCCGAACCGCGAGACGGTTTCGGCGATCAGCCGGGTGTCAAAATCCGGGTCCGCTACATCGCCCTGCAGGGTCAGCACCTCGCTGCCTGCCTGCCGTGCGGATTCCGCCGCCGCGCACAGGGCCTCCGCCCCCTGCCGCGCGCACAGAACCAGAGCGGTCTGCGGAGCGGCGAAGCGGAGGGCGGAGGCCCGTCCAATGCCTGACGAGGCACCAGTGATGACAATGACCTGTCTCATCTGTCTTCCGGCTCGATCAGGCCATAGCTGCCGTCATTTCTCTTATAAACAACATTGGTGCGCTCGGTTTCCGAATTGGTGAAGACATAGAAATTGTGCCCCAGAAGTTCCATCTGCAGGCAGGCCTCATCCGGATCCATGGGCTTGTAGGCAAATTTCTTGACCTTGGCGATGCGGATCTCGGACTGCTCTTCCTCTTCCGGAACCGGAAGCTCCATATAAGCCCGGGAGAAGTTCTCGCCGCTCTGGGATTTCTGTGTCAGCTGCCCCTTATACTTCTTGAGCTGGCGCTCAATGACTTCCTCTACGAGGTCAATGGATACATACATGTCGCTGCTGGCCTGTTCGGCCCGGATCGTCCTTCCCTTGACGGGAATCGTGACCTCAACCTTCTGGGTGTCCTTCTGCACACTCATGGTTACATACACCGCAGTATTCGGATTGAAAAAGCGGTCAAGCTTTCCAAGTTTCTTTTCGACAGCCTCACGCATGCTGTCTGTAATTTCCAGGTTTCTTCCTTTGATCACGTATTTCATAGGGTCTCCTTTCCGGTATCCGTTTTCCGCGGGGCTTTGGGAATTGTGCGCCAGAACGGCGGCGGCCCGCGGGAAATCGTGCCACGGATTTATTTCCGGATCCAGTATAACATGTAAAAAATACTTTGTAAAGGAAAATAATTCAGACAATTCTGTGCATTTTAGGAATTCTGGGGCGCCTGATCGGAGCGGCACGCCGCCTCCTCCCGGACGAACTGGAGAAATCTGGCGGTCAGCTCCGATTCCAGGGCTGTCTTCTGCGTCCAGAAGAGACGGAAAGAAAAGGTCAGATATTTTCCCTGATCGATGATGGTCCGGGCGCAGATACCGTGTTCAAAATCCGGGTACCGCATGGATTCCGAGAAGATGCCGATCCCCATGCCGCCGCGGATCAGGTGAATCACAGAGATCGCGTCCGCCGTGACACAGCGGATCTTCATCTGCACATGGTTCGTCTTCATCCACTGGTTCATTTCCCGGGTCAGGAGCATCGCGGGCGAAGTGATCAGGTCCCGGTCGAGGAGCTTTGAGAATTCGATATCCCCGGTCTGCCGGGCGAGAGGATCCCCGGCGGGGATCAGTGCCATCATTTTTTCGGAAAAGAGCGGAATCGACGAGAAGTAGGGCATTGTGTACTGCTGCATCAGAATCGCGGCGTCGCAGGTCTGTTCCTCCAGGCGGGCGACCAGAAGATCGGGATTTTCGACGGCCAGCTGAAAGGTCACATCCGGATAGCGCTGATGAAAACGGAGCAGAAAATCGGAGGCTTTTGTGATGCAGGGGATGAGTCTCGGGCACCCCAGAATCAGCTTTCCCCGAAGCGCATAGTCCTGCTGTGACAGTTCCCTCTGCGTATCTTCCATCATCTGTATGATCTTCCGCGCGCTGAACAGAAACTGTTCCCCTTCTTTGGTCAGCAGCACAGGCTTTACTTTCTGAAACAGCCGGATATGCAGGCTGTTCTGCAGCTGGAGCATCGACCGGCTGATCGTCGGCTCGGTGACATTCAGCCGCTCCGCGGCTTTCCTGAAATTTTTACATTCGGCAACAGCAATGAATCTTTTTAACTGTACAAAATCAAATAATTCGGTGTTCTGCATACAGACCATCCCCAGAGAATTGTTTCGTCATATCATAAACGCTGCATCAATCTTACTGTTTCTAGTATATAAAAAAAGACAGATCATTTCAACTGAAATTTCCGGCTGCTGAATCAATTTGGACAACAGGTCCCAGAGGTGTGTGGGCTTTGAACAGAACATAAAATGATACAAAAAATGTATCTGAACAACTACTTGAACATGTATCAAAAAACGATTATTTTGTTTTAAGAAATTCGCCAGCAAGCGTATATAGTAATATATATTATACAATTTCAATCAATTCTCAAAAAAACCATTCGTTTTTATCAATCAGTAAGGAGGCAGATATGGACCCGTGGAACTTTCTTTCCTGAAGAACCGCAGAGCCTTCCGGAAACAGGCTGCATCTGCATCGTGATGAGGGGCAAGGTAAATTAGTGTGCTGCTGATACGAACTATGAACAGATACGGAAAAGTGTATATGAAAGAAGGAGGATTACGATGAAAGTCAAGGGAATGAGAGGCAGGATTTCCGCACTCATGCTTGCTGCCGCGGTATCTGGCAGTATATCCATACCCCCGCAGATTGTGTCTGCCGGTGAGCAGTCTCAGCTTCCCATCGGGGAAAACGAGTATCTGATCCTGACAACCGGGGAGGATAATTATTCCCAGCTCGGGGGAGATGATGTTTTCATTATCGACCGGGACGGCCAGGTGGCAAAGGAACTTCTCGGCTATGGCATCCAGAGCAGCGGTGCGTCGATGAGTGACGGCATGGTTGCCGACAGCGAAACGCCGCTGGTCCTGTTCCAGAGCGGAGATAACAATGTGCAGGCAGACGGCATTACCGGGAAGAGCGGTGTTTTCTCCCTGCAGACGATGGACTGGATTGTGGAGCCGCAGCCGGTGGTGATAAAGCTTTTCAGCGACACGGTGTACGCGGTGTATGAAGCAAATGACGCCACCATCGGCAATCTGTACCGCACGGACGGCACATGCATTGAGGAGAATGCGGAGCAGGTTTCCCGGGAGGGAGATTACATCATCGACCAGACCGCGGTGTACGACCTGGATGGCAATTTACAGATGACTTTTCCGGAAAATACCCACTTCCTCGCCGTGACGGAAAAGGGGATTCTTCAGACCGTCTTTTCGGAGGACGGAAGTCACAAAACAATCCTGACCGACAGCAGTGGAAATCTTCTGATGGAGGAGGATACCGGCCTTGTCTGGAAGAGTAATGTGGGCTTCTTGTCGAGCTGGACAGATGATGCGGGAGCGGGCTGGATTATCGCGATGAATGATACCGGTATGGGGCGTCTTGTCGACGAAAGTATGTTTAAGACGCTGAATCCGGAAGTTGTGGGGACGGGAATGGAGCTGACGGCGTTCATTCAGAAAAGTGAAACGGAATTTCCGCAGAACATAATCCGGACGGATGAGGACCTGCAGACCAGCCATTATTATCTGTGTGACGAGAATTATGAAGTTCTGAAAGAATATCCGGCCAATCAGGTATATCAGGACCGGGATACGGATACCGGCGATAACCGGCTCTGGTACTGGTACGTCACCGATGATCTGGTTGGCTGTGTGGATAATCTTCTCACCGGTTCCGAATTTACCTGGACACAGGAGAATTTCAGCCCGGCCGACATACCGGGCATGACAAAGTCGGTAAAGGTAATGCAGGAAGGTCCGATCACGGGGATTTGCTATTGTAAGAACGATGGCGTGCAGACCTTTGTGTGCGGAAGCGAAAGACAGAACAAGGTATTCACCGCGTCGGATCCCATAACGGCACGGATGTCCGTTCTTCCGGATGGGACCATCGAAATTTATCTGACAACGGGCGCATCGGATGACCGGACTATGCTGTATTATGCGGCGGATGGCACGCTTCTGGCAGAGGACGAGGAGGATCAGGTGCTGTTCTGCAATCAGTCCCTGATCTGCCGGCAGGTGGATCAGACTATAGAAATCAGCGATGTATCCGGAAATCACCTGCTGCAATTTGATGTTGGACAGACGCAGGAGGGTACCGCGGGCTGAGGCAATACAGATGAGAAAGGGGGGGACGCGTTTCCTAGTTGGAAGAAATTCCTGTCGGGTGTGCTCTGCGGGATACTGATCTTTTCGGGATCCGCAGCCGCGGAGGAGAATGAACCTGACAGACAGACGATGGTAACGCAGGCTGCGTACAGCAGACTGCCGGATGGCAGCTTTCGGGAACCCAATTACATGTATGCAGACGACTTTGGGGATCCGTATGCCACATTTTATATGTATTCCGCGAAGAAACTGCTGGGAATCGGGGATGCCGCAGGCCCTTCCGGTACAGCGTATGCCCAGATGCGGCTGATGAAAAATGAATTCAAACTGTGGACGCCGTTAGATGTATACTGCCTTGTCGTGCTGGAAGATCGCCCGGATTCGCTGCCGGACGCGCTGTATCAGAGGATTCTGACTTACCTGGATCAGCAGTATCATGAAGAGAGCGGATCTTATCAGTGGTTCGATGAGTACAGTTTTGAAAATGCGGTTGTTGCCAATTGCTATGCGACAGAGACTCTGGAGAAATTAGGGCAGCCGGAACGTCCGCTTGCAGAGTGGCTTTCCGCGGCTGAGACATATGTCTATGAGGATGATTCCGAATCCTGTTACGGCTGCTGCGCCATGCTGTATGACCTTCTGGAAGAAAACCACAGGGGCGTAGAGAAGGAGGAATATGAAAAATTTCTGGATTCGTATGTGACCTTCTTTGAGAATGCGGTGAATGGCAGCTTGACGGATTCGTCGGGAAAGGTGATTGAAAAGTTCCAGATTCCTGGCATGGTTGAGAATTTCCTGAAACTGTGTGAAAGAACGGGACATGATCCGGCCTTATACGGGGATCTGGTATCTGACCTGTTCGGATCGGAGGAGTCTTTCCGGGACTGTCTGTTCTGGAAATATGATTATCTGCAGACGGAGGCAATGGTTTATTCCATCGTACAAAGCCGGGCCTTTCCGGAAATCCCGGAATGGCTGAAAGAAGCGGTCACTGCCTTTGACACCTTTTTGCTGGAAGACGGAGAGTACATTTCACCGTTTACAAATCAGGGAAGCCGGATCGATACAACTTATTTTGCCGTCAGGTGGATTCAGATGACCGGACTGTCGGTTTCATCAAATCCGGAAATATACTACCTGGATAAAGTGGGTTCTATTGAATCCGCAGAAGCGGCTGGAGATTACGGTCCGGACGCGATGATTGAACTGCTTGTAATTTTACAGCAGGCTGGAATCCGTTATGAAGACAATGACGGATACGAGTTCGTGAAGCAATATGTCACAGAACAGTGGGAACAGATGTCCGGTCTGGAACAGTTTGGCGCGTCGGATATTTATATGGTGAACCGCCTGATCACACTTTCCGGACTGCTGGGGCTCCCTTCTGCGCCACCGGATGAGCGGATGGTGAACCGGATCGAGAGTGAAATACGGAAAAATGCGGATACCGGCGGAGAATGGATGGCAGACGTTCAGACATCTACAGAGTCCCTGCACTTTCTGGTTCAGATCGGGAAGGCCACATCTCCGGAAGCGGACTCCCTCTGTATGCACCTGAACCGGCTCCTGGAGCAGCTGGATCAGGCAGATACGGCCTGGAAAGTAGAGCTGACATTTTCTGCTGTACAGCAGCTGGATCAGGCTGGATACCCGGTTTCGGACGAATCGAAAAATAAAATCAGGGCATTGCTTGCTGCGGCGTATTACAAAAACGGATTTTATAAGGGTGGTGATATGGAGAGCGAAAAAGTAACCTATCGGTACACGTATGAAGCAGAATGGCTGAAGCAGTGGCTGGAGGATCCTCTGTATGAATTGTAACCAACCGTGCACATTGCAAAATTGCAGTGACAATTAAACAAGTTATAGGAGGAATGAAAGTATGTATTTCGTACATCCTGAATATTTTGTACTAACACATAGAAATTCCCACAAAACAAGATCTGCGTCTGATTAAAAATGTATGTAATCTTTGATTTATAAAAACGCAAAATTAAATAGAGGACATCAAATAATGAAAAAAATAAAGGGTCAATCACTTTTCTTATGGGATAGGTGGTATCCCAGGTAATTTCAGGTAGCA
>OMZJ01000157.1 GCA_900315495.1 uncultured Lachnospiraceae bacterium | reverse complement strand
CAATCTGTCACAGGCGTACACTGCCGTGACGCCCCTCCCTGCTTGAAAAGTCCGGGCCATCTTCCAACCTGATCCATCAGAAAGACTGCACGAGTCCCTGCACCAGGATAAACAAAATCAGAAACGGGAGGATATACCGAAAATAGAATTTCAGTTTCGGGGAAATACGAAGGCCCGTTCCCCGGTTTGCCTCCTTCAGATAATGGTCAAAGCCCCAGCCCCACTTCGTCACGCAGAACAGCAGAAACACCAGCGATCCGGCCGGCAGAAGGAGATTGCTGACGAGGAAATCCTCCGAATCCAGGACATCCCGCCCGCCGATCAGATGGAGGTCTCTCCAGACATTGTATCCGAGCACGCAGGGAACACTGGCAATCGCCATGAAGATCAGGTTGACGATGACGGCTTTTCTCCTGCCCCATCCCAGGTTGTCCATCAGCCCCGCAATCAGGTTCTCAAAGACAGCCGTGACCGTGGAAAAGCTGGCAAACGTCATGAACAGGAAGAACAGCGTGCCCCAGATTCTCCCGCCGGGCATGTGAAGGAACACCTTCGGCAGCGCGATGAAGATGAGGGCAGGACCCTGTCCGGGCTCGACGCCGTAGCTGAAGCAGGCCGGGAATATGATCAGGCCGGACAGCAGTGCCACAAAGGTATCCAGCGCCGCAATGCGGACCGATTCACTCCCCAGCGTATGCTCTTTTGACATGTAGCTTCCGAAAATTTCCATCGCCGCCACGCCAAGGCTCATGGTGAAGAACGACTGATTCATCGCAGCAGTGATCACATTGCCGATCCCCGCTTCCTTTGCCCGGGAAATGCTGGGCAGCAGGTAGAAGGAAAGGCCCTCGGCTGCACCGGTCAGCGTCAGGCTGTGAACGGCAAGAACGACAATCAGGCTGAGCAGACCGATCATCATGACCTTGGTGACCCGCTCCAGTCCCTTCTGCACGCTGCCGCTGCAGACCAGAAAACCCAGCACCACCGTAATCAGCATGAAGACCAGCATCTCTGCCGGATTAGCGAGCATGGAAGAAAAGACCTGCGCCGTCTCCTCCGCCGCCACCCCGCGAAACTGCCCGGAAAGGAATTTCCAGAAATAGTCGGTCATCCAGCCGGATACCGTGGTGTAATACATCATTAAAAGGTAGCAGCCGGCCATGCAGAGCCATCCGTGAATGTGCCAGTATGTCCCGGGCTTTTCCAGCGTCCGGTATGCCTGTACCGCGCTCTTCCGGCTGGCCCGGCCGACAGCCAGTTCCATGGTCAGCACCGGAATGGCCATGATCACCAGGAACAGCAGGTAGAAGAGGACAAAAATACCGCCGCCGTTCTGCCCCGTGATGTACGGGAATTTCCACACATTGCCGATCCCGATCGCACATCCGGCACTGACCAGGATGAAGCCGAGCCGGCTGCCAAAACTATCTCTTTTCTGCGCCATGAAGTCCCCCGTCCCCTGGCTCACATCAGGTTCTCATCGTAGATGGCACGCTTCCCGCCGACGTATTTCGGTCTGCGGCGGGCGCAGATCACAATCGCATTGCCGATCCTGCTGGGATTCACACGCACCGGCACAACCACCGGATGGATGTGCATGCCGATCAGGGTTCCCCCGATGTCGATGCCGGCGCTGGCCATCTGATTCAGGCTTTCCACCGCAACCGGATCCTTCATTCTCTGATAGGCAATCGTCCCGAAGGCGCCGCCGGCATGATTCGGCTGCGGAATGACATTGACCTGCTCCAGCCCGTAGGCCTCCATGGTCTCGCGCTCCACGATCAGTGCCCGGTTCAGATGTTCACAGCACTGTGCCGCGAGGTGGAGCCCGTATTTTTCCAGAACTTCCTGAATGCCCTCATACGCCGCGGCCGCGGCGTCCAGGCTGGTATGGGTCCCGATATTCTCCCCGAGAATCTCGCTGGAGGAACATCCCACCACAAAAATATCGCCCTTCTTCAGTTTGGAAACCTCGCAGAGCAGCTCGGTCACTGTTCTGCTCTCCGCCGTTACCTTTGAAAGAAAATCCGATGAAATCTCCTGTTTGTTTTCCATACGCTCTCCTTCTCCATGGATTGTAACAACCTGTCAGACTGTCTCCACGGAAGTTTCCATGATATTCTTCCATGTGTCCCTGAAGATCCTGTCTTTAGCATCCCGGCGATCTGCATGCCCGCCGGCCGCGGCGGATGATCGAGCCTTTCAGGCTGCGCAGCATCCCGACAGGCGATTTGCATTATGCCGTTGTTTTCGATCTCCGGAATCCGTCTCTCCGCAGCGGTTTTGTGATTGTCCTGCGGAAGAATTCAATGAACGGCCCCATGCAGAACGCGGTGAGAATCGTACCGATGCCCGGCCGGATTCCGCCGGCAAAGCCGCAGAGGACGCCGATCAGAACGCAACAGATATCCGTAGTGATCCGGATAAAGCGGAACGGGATTTTCTTCATCCGCTCCGACATCGTGAGGGCCAGCGCATCGTATGTCGACACACCCAGATCGCCGTCAAAATACATCGCCGACGCAAAGCATAGAACCAGAAGTCCGGCCGCCAGAAGAAAAATATGGATTCCGATCCCCGGCTGCGGAAATACCGCTTTCCATAGCCAGGTGGAAAAATCCACCACATATCCCAGAAGAAACATGTTGATGAAGGTGGCAATTCCGATCAGATGCCGTTCCAGGCATAGTAAGTCAAAAATGAGAATTGCCAGATTCAGAAACAGATAGAACGTGCCGAAATCCGTCTGGTGAAAGAAACGGACATAAAGTCCGTGGGCAAACACCTGAAACGGATCCAGCCCCATCAGGGAATTCTGAAACATTCCGACCGAAAAGCCGGAGAGCAGAACTCCGACTGCCGTCATCCAGAGGCGTCGCCTCATTTCCGGATTTCCGCGAAAAGAATCTATCTGTGTTTTCACTACATTTCTGATTGTGTCCATCTTATTTCCCATCATTGCTGTGTACTGAAATTTTCTGTTCGAGTC
The DNA here is from genome assembly GCA_900315495.1 of uncultured Lachnospiraceae bacterium. Taxonomy (GTDB): domain Bacteria; phylum Bacillota; class Clostridia; order Lachnospirales; family Lachnospiraceae; genus Anthropogastromicrobium. The sequence continues at coordinate 10,810 of OMZJ01000157.1, read as the reverse complement.
CTTTTCACACTGCCATTCTTATTCGAAGTATTCCTTCGAAATGCTGCCTCCGCATCGTTTCGTTCTGCGATTCCCGCGGTTCCAGCATCGTCAGGAAATTCAAGCTTATGTGCCCGTTTTCGTTGATCCGGCCTTCTGTCCGTTCCTGCGATTCCAGCATCGTCAGGAAATCCGGACTGCCCTTACGGACTCTGAGCAGATTTCGGAGACTCTTTTTTCGGTTCCGGTCCGTCCTGCAGGGCGATGGACTGCAGAATCCGCGGAAACTTTCTGGCAAAGAGCATCGTACAGATCGTGGCAGCCGTGGCATCTGCCACTGCCTCCGCAGCATACACACCCGTCACGCCAAACCAGACCGGAAGGATCAGTGCCAGCGGGATCAGAAGAATCACCTTGCGGAGCAGAGCGATGAAAAGAGAAATATGTGCCTGCTCCAGCGCGACAAAGACAGCCTGGCAGGCCCTCTGCAGGCCGAAAATCGTCATGCCGGCCAGAAACAGCGGCATGGTTTTTTGCACCATGTCAATCAGATCCGGATCATCCGTGAAGATCCCCGCAGTCTGCGCCGGGAAAAGGATCATGATCATCATCCCGATGAAGTTGCATCCGGCCATCACGATCATACCGATCCGGGCTGCCTCCCGCACGCGCTCCGGACTCCGGTGCCCGTAATTATAGCTCACCACCGGCGAGTAGCCGTTGGCAAAGCCGGAAAGCGGAACACTCACAAACTGCATGGCGCTCTGCATCACGGTCAGCGTGCTGACATAGATATCTCCATACCGGACAAGGCTGCCATTGAGCACAAACCCGACCAGGCTCTCCGTGCTCCCCATCACAAAGGGGGAAATGCCAAGTGCAAAAATCCGACGGATGATCTTGGCATCCGGTTTCAGATACCTCTTCTGAATCCGCAGGCTGGCCCGGCCGGAGCACAGGAAAGAGAGGATCCAGGCAGCCGACGCCCCCTGTGAGATCACTGTCGCTGCCGCTGCTCCCCGGACGCCCCAGCCGAAGACCGGGACAAACAGCGCGTCCAGAACAATGTTCAGGGCTGCGCCGAGAAGGACGGAGCACATCGCGGTCACGGACCGTCCCTGGCTGCTGATAAAAGTATTCAATCCGCCGGATACCATCACGAAGAACGTTCCTGTCAGATAAATGGACAGGTAGGACTTCGCATAAGGCATCGTTGCATCTGAGGCACCGATCAGACGCAGCACCGGATCCATGAAAATCCAGGAAAGCCCTGCCGTCACGACCGCAAAGACAACCAGAAGGTCAAAACCGCTGCCCAGAATTCGCCCTGCCGTGTCTCTTTCTCCCCTGCCCAGCGCAATGGCCGCCAGCGGGGCGCCGCCTCCGCCGATAAAGGAAGCAAAGGCCGAGATCAGGATCAGAAGAGAACCTGTCACGCCCACGCCGGCTAGCGCGGTTGTGCCCACCCCTTCGATATGGCCAATGAACATGCGGTCAACAATGTTATACAGCATGTTGACGACCTGGGCCAGTACGGAGGGAAGCGACATCCGCAGAATCAGCGGCAGAATCGGCTCTGTCCCCAGACGTGTCTCATAATCAGCAGACGCCCTGACATTTCTTTTCCCTGCCGTCTTCTGCTCTCTGTCCTTCTTCCCGGAATCTGCGGATTCCTGCGGATTTCCGCCGCACTGATTCATCTCACACCCGATCCTCTCTGTTTCACCTGTAGAATTCCCCGCTGCACAAACAATATTACTATACGCCAGCCGCCTGGAAATGGCAAGCCGGATTACAGCGGAGGCAATCTGCCCGGATGCGGCAGGTCGGATTACGACGGAGAGCCCGGAAGCAGCAGGCCGGATTACGACGAAGGCTCCGCCCGGAGACGGCAAGCCGGATTACGGCGGAAGCGGCAGGCGGATTCTGCCCGGAATCCGCCTGAAGTCCTGCGGGGCGAACGAAAAAGGCTGCCCTCCCGGGAGAGTGATTACTCCCTGAAAGAGCAGTCCTGAGATCTGTGCTGTAACGGCACCAGACGGTACCGTCGGATGATTCTCTGCCTGAATATCTGTGACTACATCTGCATCACACAGTAAATGGACCGGCACAGCGTACAGGCAGCCGGTATGACGATTGCACGACAGAACGGGTTCACGACAGAATCGCCTGATCGTTTGCGAACTCCTGGCCGGACGCCTCCTCAAATTTATGCAGCAGATCTTCCACCGTCAGATGCTTCTTTTCCTCGCCGCTGATGTCCAGAATGATCTTCCCATCGGAGAGCATGATCAGCCGTTCGCCGTGTTCAATGGCATCCCGCATGTTGTGGGTAATCATCAGAGTCGTCAGGTGATTTTCCTGCACCACCCGGTCGGTCGCCTCCAGCACCTTCTGCGCCGTTTTCGGATCCAATGCGGCGGTATGCTCATCCAGAAGCAGGGCGCGCGGTTTCTGAAGCGTTGCCATCAGAAGGGTAAGCGCCTGTCTCTGTCCGCCGGAGAGAAGACCCACTTTCGCGGTCATTCGGTTTTCCAGTCCCAGACCAAGCTGCGAAAGCTTTTGGCGGTACTCCTCTTTCTCCGCTTTGGTGATGCCCCACCCCAGACCGCGTTTCTGCCCGCGCCGGGCTGCCAGCGCAAGGTTTTCCTCAATTTCCATGTCGGACGCCGTTCCTGTCATCGGATCCTGAAAGACGCGCCCCAGGTACTTTGCCCTCTTATATTCGGGAAGCCCCGTCACATCGATGTCATCAATCCAGATTCTCCCGGCATCCACCGGCCAGACGCCCGCCAGCGCATTCAGCATTGTGGATTTGCCGGCGCCGTTGCCGCCGATGACGGTCACAAATTCGCTGTCCTTCAGCGTCAGGGAGATGCCGTCCAGGGCAAGCTTCTCATTGATGGTTCCGGGATTGAAGGTTTTCCGGATGTTTTCCAGACGAATCATTTTCCGGCTCCTTTCCGCGCAGACGCCCTGAAGGAGTGTCCCGCCTTGTCTTTCAGGTACGGAATCGCAAGGAACACGGCCACGATGATTGCCGTGAACAGTTTCAGGTCATCCGTCGGCATCCGAAGCCAGAGGACAAAACCGATCACGATATAATAGATGATCGATCCGATGATGACAAACAGCATGCGGATCATAAAATTCATCCCTTTGCGGAAGAACGCATTGCCGAGAACTTCCCCGATAATGACAGCGGCCAGTCCGATCACGATCGAACCGCGGCCCATATTGATATCCGCAAACCCCTGATACTGGGCAATCAGGCCGCCCGCCATGGCGACAAGGCCGTTGGAAAACGCGAGGGCAATCACCTTCATCGCACCGATGTTAATCCCCTGCGCCCGGCTCATGGCCGGATTGTTTCCGGTCGCGCGGATTGCGGAGCCCTGTTCGGTTCCGAAATACCAGTACAGGACGATCATCACGGCCGCCGCAAAGCAGAGGGACACCAGAATCGCCATATTGATATAGCGTGAGGAAAGCACCAGGTGAAATTTGTTGACGGAAACCGCAACATTTGCCATTCCCATGATATTCAGGTTCACCGAATAGAGCGCGATCTGCATCAGGATGCCCGAGAGGATGTCCGGAATTCCTAAAAGGGTGTGCAGCAGGCCGGTGCACAGACCAGCCAGCAGTCCCACGCCGAAGGCCGCGAGAACTGCGACGGGGGCCGGAACGCCGTGAATGATCAGGACGACCGCGGTGGCTCCGCCGGTCGCAAATGACCCGTCCACCGTCAGATCGGCGAAATTCAGGATCCGGTAGGTGACGAAAACGCCCAGCGCCATGATCCCCCAGATGATTCCCTGGGCGACATCCCCGGGGATTGCCTCAAGAAAGTACAGAAAGTTATATGTCATATGCGGTCCTTTGTATGCTGAAACAGGAACAAACCGGATCCCGATGAACTGTGCACGCAAAAACCGCATGAGACGCCCCCGGGCTTCCCTGCCCGGAGGCGTCTCCACGAACACACGTTTTCTTCGATCCGGTATTCCACGTCGAAACGGCTCTCCGTAAGATTCTGATTCTGTCTCCGACCGGCAGAGCCGGCGATGTGACAGAAATCCTTCTCTCCGGCCGGTTACTCTGCGCTCTCGGCCTCGGTGTCCTCTTCGGACGCTTCCTCCTCCGCGCCGATCTCCACATAATCGTCCGGGATCTTCACGCCCAGCTCACTGGCATTGACCGCGTTATATTCCTTCGTGACCTTGTCCGCAGTCTGTACTTCCATCTCCGCGGGATCCTTGCCGTTGACCAGAATGTCATAGGCCATCTCACCGGTCTTGTATCCGAGGTCGTAATAGCTGATCGAAAGCGTCGCAACGCCGCAGCCGGAGCAGATGCCCTCTTCGCCCGCAATGATCGGCACGCCTGCCGGAAGAGCGATGTTATTGATGTTCTCCGCGCAGTTGGCAGCGGTGTTATCCGTCGGAATGTAAAGGACCTTGCTGTTCTTGCAGGCCGTATCCGTCACCTGCGCCACATCATTGGAATCGGAGAACGTATAGTCGGTCACCGTGTAGCCGTCATCCTCCAGATATTCCCGGATATGATCCGCCTGGTATTTGGAATTGGGCTCTGCGGTGCAGTACAGAATGCCGACCGTCTCATAGTCTTCCACCGGGAAGAGCTCTGCCAGCATCTCCGCCTGCTGATCCAGCGGTGCGAGATCGGATGTTCCCGATACATTGATTCCCGTCGTTCCGGTCCAGTCGTCAATGCCCAGTGCCGTGGCATAATCGGTGACCGAGGTGCCCAGGATCGGGATGTCCTCCGTGGCCGCGGACGCTGCCTGAAGCGCTGCGGTGGCATTGGCCATGATCAGATCATAATGAGAAGATACAAAGCTGTTGGCAATCGTAGCGCAGGTTGCGGAATCTCCCGCCGCATTCTGGACATCAAAGGATACATGATCCCCCAGAAGATCTGTCAGCGCATCCTGAAATCCCTGCGTTGCGGCATCCAGCGCCGGATGCTGAATCAGCTGAATCACACCGACCCGAAAATCCAGACCCGTCAGATCCACTCCGGTTGTCTCTTCTTCCGCCGCTGCGGGAATGGAAACCGCCAGGCTGGCTGCCAGGGCTGCTGCACCGATGCAGGCATGAAGCTTTTTCATTTTCATTCGATTACCCTCCTCAGACGTAGACTCTGCCGGACACCGTCCGGACGTGACCGCTTCCCGGCGGATGTGCGGAAATGGAAATGCTCTGCCCGCCGCGGAAACTTTTTTATTAATATAGTGTGTTAAAGTGCTAAAGTCAACGTCAAATCGCAACCGGATGAAAATAATCAAGCCCTGACAGCCCGATGATCCGCCAGTTTGGTTAAGATCGCTCCATTATTCGCAGTTTTTTCAAAAATTCACTGCATCTCTTAACCCGACACCACTGTTTTCCCTGTTCCGGTGCTCTGGCAGCGCCGCCCCGAAGACGGCAGTCTCGGGGACGTTTCTGTCAGTCCGCCTGCGCCGAAGCCTTCTCCCTTTCATGGATGGCATAGGAGATCTCGGCTTCCGCCGCAACGGTACCGTCCACGCTGGCAGTCCCCCTGCCGAAGCCGATCCGCCCTATACGGCGGGTAATCTCCACATGAATCTCCAGCCGGTCTCCGGGCACCACCTGACGGCGGAACCGCGCGTTTTTGATCCCCCCGAGAAAGACCAGGCTTCCCGCCGCGCCCTCCTCCGTCAGAAGCGCGACGGCGCCGGTCTGCGCCATGGCCTCGACGATCAGGACGCCGGGCATTACATGGTATCCCGGAAAATGCCCCTGAAAGAAAATTGCCCCAGCGGAAATACACTTTACGGCGTCTGCACACTTTCCCGGTTCACAGGCCGTCACCCGGTCGATCAGAAGCATCGGCCAGCGGTGCGGGAGAATCTTTTCAATTTCATTTGAACTCAATTCCATTCCTCTGCCTCATTCGAAGTTCGTTTCATTTCTCTGCCTTTTCTGCCGCTCTGCGAAATACAAGGCAGCCGTTATGGCCGCCGAAACCGAAGGAATTGGACAGTGCCGCCCGGATCCGACAGGAAATTCCCGTTCCCGGAACGACGTCCAGATCACACTCCGGATCCGGCACCCGGTATCCTGCTGTCGGCGGGACAAACTGATCCTCCAGAGCCATCACGGTGAAGACCGCCTCCACCGCCGCGCTGGCACCCAGAAGATGCCCTGTCATGGATTTGGTCGAACTCACCCGGAGTTTCGACGCATGATCTCCGAACGCCAGACGAATCGCCCTGGTTTCCGCAGCATCATTCAGTTTGGTAGACGTCCCGTGGGCGTTGATGTAATCAATCTGGTCCGGCTGGGTACCGGCATCCGCCATCGCCAGCTCCATGCAGCGGGCAGCCCAGGTTCCCTCCTTCACCGGCGCTGTGATGTGATGAGCGTCGCAGTCTGCCCCGTATCCCGCAATCTCTGCGTAGATATGGGCGCCGCGCTTCTGCGCGTGCGAATACTCTTCCAGCACCAGTACCGCCGCACCTTCTCCCATCACAAATCCGTTTCGCTCCGCATCAAACGGGATGGAAGCCCGCGCCGGATCCGTGGACCGGGAAAGAGCTTTCAGGGAAGTGAACCCTCCGACAGAGAGCTCGTTGATCGCGGCCTCCGTGCCGCCCGCAAGCATCAGGTCGGCATAGCCGTCCCGGACCATGTGGAAGGACTGGCCGATCCCGTCGGCGGCGCTGGCGCAGGCGGTCACGGTGCAGCCGGAAGGCCCGTGCAGGCCGTAGCGGATCGCGATATTCCCGGCGGACATGTTGGAGATGGACATCGGGATGAAGAACGGGGAAACCTGGTCAAACCCATGGGCCAGCCCCCGGTTGTGCTGTTCCGCGATGGTGCCGATTCCGCCGATTCCGCTGGAAATCACAACACCCCACCGGTCGCGCGGTTCCGTCAGTGCCGCCAGACCCGCATCCTGTACCGCCTCCTCTGCGGCACAGATGGCAAACACTTCGCTGCGGTCCAGTTTGCGCAGTTCCCGCCGGTCGATCACCGCAAGCGGATCGAAATGGCGCACCTCTCCCGCCAGCTTCACAGCCATCTCCGAGGGATCATACAGCGAAATCGGCCCGATGCCGGGCTGTCCCGAGCGGATCTGCCGCCAGGCGTCCTCCCGGTTGTTTCCCACCGGGCAGACAATCCCCATCCCCGTCACCGCCACTCGTCTTCTCTCCATCTTTCCTCCCAAACCTCTCTCCTATTTTCACAAGGCATCCCGATTCTTCCGATCGAAACAGGATCTGTCCGGTTCGCATCCATCTTCCACACAGGCTTCAACAGCCCATGCCGCCGTCGACGCCGAGAACCTGGCCGGTAATATACCCCGCCGCATCCGATGCCAGAAATCCCACAGCCGCGGCCACGTCCTCCGCTTTTCCGAACGCTCCGGCCGGAATGGAGCGGAGCGCATTCTCCCGCACGTGCTCCGGCAGGACACGGGTCATCTCGGTGTCAATCATTCCCGGCGCAACCGCATTGACCGTAATCCCGCGGCCCGCCAGTTCCTTTGCCAGCGTCTTTGTCATTCCGATCGCGCCGGCTTTCGAAGCAGCATAATTGATCTGACCAGGATTCCCGTGCAGACCGACAATACTGGAAATCACGACAATCCTGCCGTAACGGCGGCGCAGCATGATTTTTGCCGCCTCCCGTATGCAGCGGAAGGTTCCGGTCAGGTTCGTGTCCACCACCCGGCAGAAAGCCTCATCCGCCATGGTCACTGCCAGGCCGTCCTCCGTGATTCCGGCATTGCAGACGCACACGTCCAGCCGTCCGCATTTCCCGCGGATCTGCGCAAACATCTGTTCCGCCTGCGTGGGATCAGCGATATCTGCCTGAACAGTCCAGACCGGCACGCCGCTTCGCCGGCATTCCTCCGCAGTTTCCTCCGCTGCGTGGCGGTTTTTCGCATAGTGGATCATGACCCCGTAACCCATTTCTGCCAGCCGGCAGGCCGTGGCACGCCCGATTCCCCCGCTGCCGCCCGTGACCAGCGCTGTCCTTCTCTCTTCCATCGTCCGTTGCTCCCTTCCTCCCTCAACCGCCGGATTTCTCTCCGATCTGACCGGTCAGCCGTTCAAAATCGGCATACTCTTCGATGCAGATGCAGCTGATCTGCGGCGCTGTCTGGCGGAGGAAGCTTCGGAAGACATGACCCGGCCCCACGGCGATCGCCCGGGTAATTCCCTTTCCGGCCAGGTACCGGAGTGTCTGCGCCATCTGCACCGGTTCCCGGACCTGCCGCACGAGGAGATTCCGGATGCTCTCCTCCGGACGCATTTCCCGTCCGACCGCGTTGAAAATGACCGGCATCCGCATCGATTCTCGCCGATCGTCCGGATTGCACCGGGTGTCAAAGTACACCCGGAGTTTTTCCGAAGCCGGCGCCATAAACGGCGTATGGAACGCCGAACTCACGGCCAGATCCGCAAACCGCCCCGCGCCTGCATTCTGCAGCAGTGCCTTTGCCTTTTCCGTCCCGGGAACCGTCCCCGCAATGACGGTCTGCGCCGTGGAATTGTAATTGGAGATCCACACCGGTTCTCCGGTGCGCTCTGCCGCATCGCTCACGGCTTTTTCCACAATTTCAGATGCCGTCCCCAGGACGGCCGTCATCCGGACTTCCCGGCCGATGGCCTGATCTGCCTCTTCCATTGCCTTCCCGCGAAACGCCGTCACCTCCATCAGTTCCGAGAGGCTGAAAATCCCGGCCGCATACAGGGCGCTGTATTCCCCCAGGGAGAGCCCGGCGGCCGCGTCGGCACGGATTCCCGCCGCGGTGAGCATTTCCGTCACGCCGGCCGCAAATGCCGCAAGACACGGCTGCGTGTAAGCGGTCTCTCCGAGGAGTCCGTCCGGATTCTGAAACATCATCTGTTTCAGATCAAACGGAAGCCGACCGGCAGCCCGGTCAATGCATTCCCGGAAGATTTCGCTGTTCTCGTAAAAGGACTTTCCCATTCCTGTCTTCTGTGCGCCTTGTCCGGCATACAGGAACACCGTACCATTCATTCCCATGAAAGTTCCTCCGAAAGCTCACCCATTCTCCGCATCATCGCGATGCTGTCCCGGCAGATTTCCCCGATGATCTCCCGCACCGGGCGGATTTCGCGGAGCATGCAGCAGTCCTGTCCCGCCATCAGCGACCCGGTCTTCGTGTCACCCTCCAGAACGGCCCTGCGCAGGGATCCCAGTGTGAACTTTTCCAGTTCCTCCTGCCCGGCGCCCTCGCGCTCCCGGCGGATATATTCGCGGGCCATCTGGTTTTTCAGGATTCTGGTCGGCGAATTGACCGAACGCCCGGTCACAGTGGTCGCATTATCGGCGGCCTTCAGCAGCGCCTGCTTGTAATTGTCGTGAATCGGTGCTTCCGTACTCACCAGGAGGCAGGTGCCCACCTGAACTCCGCAGGCCCCCAGGGCGATGGCTGCGGCCATCTGCTTCCCCTGTGCGATGCCGCCCGCTGCAATCACCGGGACATCCAGTTCTTCCGCCATCTGCGGCACCAGTGTCATCGTCGTCATCTCCCCGACATGACCTCCGCTCTCCGTGCCCTCGGCAATGATCATGTCCGCGCCTTCCCGCACCAGACGCTTTGCCAGAAGGACACTCGCCGTCACAGGAATCACCGTGATCCCCCTGGATTTCCACAGATCCATATATTTCCCTGGACTGCCCGCACCGGTGGTCACGATCCGCACGCCGGTATCCGCGATGACCTGTGCCATCGCGTCCGCGTCAGGATTGCGCAGCATCAGATTCACGCCGAAGGGCCGGTCCGTCAGAGACCTGCAGACCGCGATATTTTTTTCCAGCGTCTCCGCATTCATTCCCCCGGCCCCGATGATTCCCAGCGCACCGGCATTGGAGCACGCCGCCGCAAATTCACCGGTCGCGATATTTGCCATGCCGCCCTGGATCAGCGGATAGCGGATTCCCAGAAGTTCATTCAGAAATTTCATTCTTTTCTCCTTTTCGTCCCCGAAAACCTCGACTCCGGTCTGTTTCCGGTACCGACAGGACACATCCGGAAGTGGTTCTTCAGAATTTCAGATACGCGCTGCCGGAGGTCATGCCCGCGCCGAAGCCGACCGCAAAAACCTGTGTTCCCGGCGTCAGCATGCCCCGCTCCTTCATCTCCGCAAGGGCCGACGGGATGCTGGCCGCCGAAGTATTTCCGTACCGGTCCAGATTCAGGAAAAATTTCTCTTCGGGAAGATCCGCCGCTTTCCGCACATGATCGATGATCCTCCGATTGGCCTGATGGCACACAATATAGTCCACCTCCCGGGCTGAGATCCCGGTCTGTGCTTCCAGTGCTATCATTTCCCGTGCGATGGCTCCCACCGCGTAGCGGAAAACCTCCCGGCCGCGCATTCTCAAATGATACTGACGGTCGATATACAGAAGCCCCGGATCCCCGCCCGACGACAGATGCGCCGCGAACGGACCTTCAACGGTCAGGACAGCTGCCGCCGCCGCATCCCCGAACAGCACCATGGTGGACCGGTCCGAGAAATCCAGAACCGACGAAACCTCTTCCGCACCGATCACCAGCGCAGGACCGCCCGTCCCCGTCCGCATGAGCGCATCCGCCACGCGGAGCGCATAGATGAATCCGGTGCAGGCCGCGTTGACATCGAAGGCGGGGATTCCCTCCGGCAGCCCTGCCTCTGCCCGCACTCGGCAGGCCAGGGACGGCATGCGCTGCTCCATCGTGCTGGTTGCAGCGATGACAAGGCCAATGGAGGCCGGATCCAGCCCGGCATCCGAGAGGGCGTTTTTCGCCGCGCGGACTGCCA
>OMZJ01000087.1 GCA_900315495.1 uncultured Lachnospiraceae bacterium | reverse complement strand
GCTACCTGAAATTACCTGGGATACCACCTATCCCATAAGAAAAGTGATTGACCCGAAAAGAAGACAGGAAAAGGATCAGGAAAAAGAAAAAGTACGCAGGCGGATGCGGGTTGAGATTGATCCTGACAACTATGAGTACATACCTGCGAAAAAACCGATTGATTATTACGATAATGAGATCCCGCAGAGAGTTGCCATTTATGTGAGGGTTTCCACCGATGATGTCAGACAGACCACATCCTATGAGCTTCAGAAAAAGTACTATGAGGATTTTGTCAGAAGGCATCCGAACTGGTCTCTGGTAAAGATATACGCCGACGAAGGAATCAGCGGTACTTCTCTGAAGCACCGGGATGCGTTTAATGAAATGATTGAACACTGCCGGGCCGGAAAGATCGACCTGATCATTACCAAAAGCGTTTCAAGGTTTGCCCGGAATGTCATGATTACAATCGGCATGGCAAGAGAGCTCGCACAAATGAAATCGCCGGTAGGAATATTCTTTGAATCTGAGGCAATATTCTCTCTTAATGATGATTCTCAGATGGCTCTGACGTTTCAGGCGACAATGGCCGAGGAGGAATCCCATACCCGGAGCAGGAGTATGGAGACCTCTTTAAGGATGAGGCTTGATAATGGAATTCCGTTGACACCGAAGCTGTTAGGATACACGCATGATGCCGATGGCAATCTTGTTATTAACCCGGAAGAGGCCAAAACCGTCAAGCTTGCATTTTATATGTACCTCTTTGGCTACACGACTCAGCAAATTGCCAATACGTTTATCGCGCTTGAACGGCGCTCCTATTTGGGCAATATCAAATGGACCGCAAACGGGGTTGTCCAGATCCTTAGGAATGAGCGTCACTGCGGCGATGTCCTCACAAGAAAAACCTTCACACAGGATTATCGGAGCCATCGGAAACTGAAGAACAGAGGGGATCGTCCTCAAAGTCATTATTTCAATCATCATGAAGGCATCGTTCGCAGGGATGACTTCATCGCGGTCCAAAGGATGCTTGACAACGCGAAATACGGGAACAAGTCCATCCTTCCCGAACTAAGGGTAATCAATTCCGGAATTCTAAAAGGATTTGTTTCAATAAACCCGAGGTGGGCGGGATTCAAGGAAACAGAGTATTACCAGGCATCACAGAGTGTCTATCCAAGCCAGGACGAAGACTCCGTACCGGTTTCTTCGGTCCAGCAGATTCATCTTGCCGCAGGAGATTTTGACCTCCGGGGATTTGAAGTTGCCCGTTCCGAGTTTTTCGATGCCCAAAACAGGCCGTATATTTCTTTTTCTGAAAAGATGGTCAAATTCAGTTCGTCCTGCGTTAGAAAATTCGATTCCCGGAATATCATTGAACTGCTGATCAATCCGGTTGAAAAAAAATTTGCTATCCGTCCGACGGACAAAACCAATAAAAACGGGGTCGTTTTTTCGCATATATCGGAAGGCAGACCGACGCCCAAAGCGATATCGACCGCCGCATTCCGTTCGACGATCTACAGCCTGATGGGCTGGAACCCGGAGTACAAATACCGTATCCTCGGAACCCTGTATGAGCAGGGGACGGAGATCGCGTATATCTTTAATGCCGCCGATTCGGAGGTGTTTTTCAAATCAAACGCACTGCCGGTCAGCGAGATGGAAGCCGCCGGTGACAGAAGTGTTTCCATTCAGCCATTTATGCCCTCCGGGAAAAGGATTCGAGCCATTCCGAAAGAATGGACGGATTCATTCGGAAAGCCTTTCTATATTCACGAAATGTCGCTCAGTGCACTTGCGGAACAGAATGAAAAAGACTGGAAACTGCGCATGGAAGGACAGCTTTTTGAAACCGGGAAAAAAATAAATGTGACACCGTTTGCGGAACTCAAAGATTATATCCGCCAGGAACTAAGTGCAATTACGATTTCGGAGGAAGCAAGTGAGCAGTAATACACAACGCGAGTACATAAACCAGATGCTACAGGAAGCCGACACGCTGCATCAGGAAACAAACGAAGGACAAATGGAAAAAACGGATGAAACGGCCCGCAGGGCCGAGTCTGACGAAGAAGTCATTGATCTTGGAGAGAGCTTTAACTTCGATGGGTTCCAGGTCGTGCGGAGAGAGTTTTTCGCACATATATACGAACCATCCGTTACCTTCAACAACTGCAAGTTTTATGTGAATACTGCCTGCATTCAGAAGTTTCCGGATACGGACAATGTTCAGGTGCTTGTAAATAAAGATACGAAAATCCTGGCAATAATGCCCTGCCCGGCGAACGCCAGGGACTCCTTTGCATGGTGTACGCTTTCGAAGGGGAAACGGAAACCGAAGCAGATAACCTGTAAGCTGTTCTTTGCCAAAGTGTTTTCCATGATGGGATGGAATCCTGACCACAGGTACAAAATTCTTGGCAAGCTGATTCATGCCAATGGGGAAACGCTGATTGCTTTTGATCTGACCGCGACGGAAATATACCAGCGGACTGTTTCCGAAGGATCCAAGCCCAAGACATCCAGGATCCCCGTATTTCCCGCAGAATGGCAAAATCAGTTCGGATTGCCGTATAACGAGCACAAACAATCTCTTCAGGTTGATATTTTAAATGGCTATGCGGTGTATTCCATTAAGGATTCGGTCCCTGTCAGTGATCCGGAAGAAGTTCCGGAAGCAGCCATCCCGGAAGAGATATTGAGGCAGCTGGATGAATAAAACGATATATGCAGAGTATATCGGAAGGAGGTAACAATGTCAGAGCAAAGCACAAGCATGGTTCTTCTGTCGATCGATATGAAGAAGTACAGAATAAGGATTCACAAGGCAACACTTCATCAGTTGGGAGACCCCCTGTACATACAGCTTCTTGTCAACCCTGTTTCTTCCGTCGTAGCCCTGAAATCAGTGACAAGATCTTCTTCCAAAGATCAGACACACAAAGTCCCCAAAAAGAAGCTGGAGTCCTCAAATTCCATTGAGATTTACAGCAAGTCATTCATTGATAAATTGATTGAATTGGTTCCTGATCTGAAGGATGGGAATTGTTACCGCATGACCGGGAGTATTGTTCCTTCGGAGAAGATGGCCGTTTTCTCTTTTAAAACACTTCGAATACTTGACGGGGGAGATGATATATGCCAGTAAGGGAAGGAAAACAGCTGTGGACGCTCATAATTGATAGAGAATTTCAGGATCTCATCCGTCCGCTTTTTAAAAATGAATATCTCCAGCTGGAAGCAAATATAATGGCAGACGGCTGCCGGGAACCCATTTCCGTATGGAATGATGTAATTGTTGACGGGCATAACCGGTACAAGATCTGTACGGAGCACGGTGTGCCGTTTGCCGTTGAAGAAAAGACCTTCAGCTGTCGGGAAGAGGCAATTGCCTGGATATGTGCGAACCAATTGGGAAGAAGGAATCTGACCGAAGAAAGCAGGAAATACCTGATCGGAAAGCAATATGAATCTGAAAAAATCATTTCCAGAAGACAGGCAATTTATCAGGGAAGCAGTGAAGACCTTGAAAAGCTGCCTTATGAGCCCTTTAATCCAGATGAGGATCGCCGGATTGTACCGTCGAAAAAGAGAACCGGAGAAAGGATAGCAGAAGAAAACCATATTTCCCATGGAACGGTAGAAAAGTATTCCGTTTATACCCGCGCCATAGAGGAAATTCGTAAAAAGGAGCCACAGATGGCCACGAAGATACTGTCAGGACGATATAAGATCTCCCACAAAGGGGTTTTAGACCTTGCCGGAAGAAGCCAGGAAGAGATCCGAAATCTGAATATGCGTCTTGAGAAAAGCCAGTACCCATTTGCAAAATACCAAACTACCCGCCGTGAAATCCAGGGAACGGCACCAAATACAAATACCAGACCAGACCAGAACCGGCAGCCAAGTATAAAGGATATGCCTGTATTTGATCCCGATGCTGAAGTGGTAGGCCTTACTCTTACGATTCCATCCTGGTCCAGTTCTATAGACCGGATTGTACACTCAAACCTGGACAATGTATCCGAAGGAGCCCGGGTTAAGCTTTGCAATGCCTTGATAGAACTTCAGGATGCCATAGAAACAATGATCTCCGTAATCAAGGAGGAAGTATAATGGATCAGTTTTCCAATTTTGTTCCAAATGTTCATTTTGAAAAAATACCGATCCGCAACCTGGTTTCGAACCAGGAATATCAGCGCAACCTGTCACAAGCCCATATTGCCCGCGCCGCTTCCAATTTTGATCTTTATCAGATAAATCCCGTAAAGGTCAGCAGACGGGATGGAATAAACTATGTATTTAACGGACAGCATACCATCGAGATTGTGGCTCTGGTATCCGGATCCCGTGAAACGCCTGTCTGGTGCATGATTTATGATGATCTTTCCTATGAGCACGAGGCAGATATTTTCGCGAATCAACAGAAATACGTAAAGGCCCTAAGCCCATATGAAGTATTTATTGCAAATATTGAGGCCGGAAATGATCAGCAGCTAATTATCAAAGATCTGGTCGAATCATACGGCCTGAAGGTCGGCCATACAAGAAGCACAGGAGAAATATGCGCTGTATCCACCTTGGAATCCATTTTTGCAAAATATGGGTACCATGTACTGGACCATGTTCTCCGCCTATGTATAGCCACATGGGAGGGGGAAGCAAATTCATTCTCGGCGAATATCCTTAACGCAATTGCAAAGCTGATAGTGGTCTACGGAGATAACCTGAATGACGACACGTTTAAGGAAAAACTGAGCGCTCTTTCCATCAAACAGCTTATCAGGAATTCCAAAGAACGAAGGCCTGGCATGCTGGGGGTCGCAGAGGTAATGGTTCTTGAATACAACGGTCGAAAAAAGTCCGGATCATCTCACCGTCTTCTCTTGAGGAATTTATATGAAAAACCCAAAAAGGAAAAAGAATCCGAACAGAGGGATCCGTTTGATGATGAGGATCCGATGGGTTTGACGGATGAGGATATGGATGAGTCCCTTGAGTTTGATGCAGAAGTGATATAGAAGCAGATGAGTTGGTCCTACATTTTAGGACGAGCTATTTGAAAAGACGAATGTTTGTTCCTAATACGCAGACTTATTATACTACGGGTAGAATGACAAACCAGTCCGGATCGGTTATGCTCTGTACAGTAAACTACGAAAGGAAAGGTCCACGAAGATGAAGTGCATCAACGTTTTATCGAGCTCATACGTTCTTTATCTGTCCCTTCTGCTTTACGGCAGCAAGGTCAGTTTAGCGTGTGAGAAAACTCCGGTAAAACGAAGGCATCCATGAACTTCATCTGAAGATTCATCGACTATCTGCCGTCTGTTTGGAGAAACTCCACGCAGGCGGCTTTTATTATGGGCAGGTATGCCTAGCGGCGAGGGCGGCGGACTGTAAATCCGTTACACGAGAAACACCGAAGGTTCGAGTCCTTCCCTGCCCACTATATGCTCCCGTATCCCAACAGGAAGAGGGCTCCGGCTTAAACCCGGTTCAGTGTGAGTTCGAATCTCACCGGGAGTACTCATGCCTCTGTAGCAGAATGGTATATGCGCCGGGCTAAGGACCCGGGCCGGACTAAGATCCATTGTGAGTTCGAATCTCACCAGAGGTACTTAAGGCAGGAGTGACGGAACTGGAATACGTATCTGCTTCAAACACAGAGTTTTGAGGGTTCGATTCCCTCCTCCTGTACTTTATGCCCAGGTGCGAAACTGGTAAACGAGCGTGACTCAGACTCACGTGCCCCTACGGGCTTACGGGTTCGACTCCCGTCCTGGGTACTATGCTGTGATGCCACAACTGGTAATGGGCCGGTCTTGAAAACCGGTGATCCGTGAGAACGGACTGGGGGTTCGAATCCCTCTCACAGCGCTTTGCAGACATGGCTGAACTGGCAAAAGCACTTCCCCGCTAAGGAAGGTCCGGACGACCGGAATGCAGGATCGAGACCTGCTGTCTGCGTTAAACTGTCAGCAATAACTGACACCTTGAGAGTTTTTTCGATTTTATACCAGAAGTTTAATGACAAACCGAAAATGTGATGGTATAGTTGGCGATAGAATAAACAGGATCACAAGTCCGGAAAGGAAAGGCAATGCTGCAGAGACATACGTTGAATACAGAAAGCATATATCGCCCGTATGATCTTAAGGGTATTATGCCGTCAACTGATAAAGTTGGACGGTTTAATATGGCATGCCTTATAAAGGCCGGACTAAGTGGATATCTGGGACCAGGTGTATCTGTACGCATACTGGAATAATCAGATAAATCGACGCACAAATATTGCTGAGAATGCCGCTTGTCCGAATAGACAGGCGGTTTTTTGTTGGAGAAATCCGGGTGGAGAAATCGCAATGAGTAAGAATTTACGAGATTATCGTTCCTTGATCCTGCTCCCTTCAGGGGAGTCGAAAAGAAACATACAGGAACCAGAGATTATTGATGGAAAAATGAACAAGGCAGGATAGCCGGCACTTTCAGTCCCGGCTCACTGCCGGAACATAGGAGGTGCGAAAAGATGGAGATTCCTTTCGTCAACACTGTCGCAACCGGACAGAACATCGACAGGCTGAGGATCGCAGCCGGCCTGTCTGTAAAGGACATGCAGATGGTATTCGGTTTTGCGACTCCCCAGGCGATCTACAAGTGGATCCATGGTACGGCGATGCCGACCATCGACAACATGGTTATCCTGGCCGCGATGCTGGATGTGACCATGGATGATATCGTGGTGGTAGAGACAGCCGCCAGAAAGTGTGGCTGACGATCACAATCGCATACAGGTTTTTGAAGGCGGGCCGGAATTCGCCGGCCCGCAAGGGATACATAGCTTCATAGTATAGTGGTCAGTACGCCGGACTGTCTATCCGAGGGCGCGGGTTCGATTCCCGCTGGAGCTGTTTTATTGAGAACGTGGTGTAATGGCAGCGCGCTGCGCCTGGGACGCAGAGGAGCGGTTCGAGTCCGACGTTTTCAGTTATCGAAGTGTAGTTCAGTCAGAAGAACATCCGTCTGATACGCGGAAGGTCAATGGTGCAATTCCATTCACTTCGATTTGCCGGTGGTAGCTCATATTGGAAGAGCATTACGCTGAAAACAAATCCTGTCCGGGATTTTAACAGCAATCCTCAAGGGACGTAAAGGTCATTGGTTCGAATCCAATCCGCCGGCATTGGGATGCTCACAGCAAAAATAAAGATAGCTTCTGTAAAAAGCACATGACTCGTAATCATGGTATTCATGCATCCTGTAACATGTGACCCTCACAGCAACCATTCCAACTCATTGGCTGAGAACAGACTTATAATCTGCAGAGCGGTTCGAATCCGCAGGATAAAGGGTCATGAATATAGAAAACAGCGGAAAGGGGGTAAAAGACTATGAATTTCGCTGAAGCGGCTAAGATGAATGCCGCATTTACAAGAACTGAAAACGGAGCTGTGGCTCTTAACACCACAGGCGATGCCAGGCTGGACTTTTTCGGAACCGTCGGTTCGCTCCGCACGGCAGAAAAAGAGCGGATCACCCGTCTTTTCTCTGAAGCCTGGAGGGCTGATCCGCTGTTCGCGACAAAGATTGCATTTTATGCGCGTGACGTCAGAGGCGGACTTGGGGAAAGACAGACCTTCCGTACGATCCTGCAGTATATGGCAGAATATCATCTGGAAGCGCTGCGCCTGAACCTGGACCTGATTGGCGTGTATGGCCGTTACGATGACCTGTACTGCCTGATCGGAACCTCTCTGGAAAATGAGATGTGGGTTGCGTTGAAGAAGCAGTTCGAAGAGGACCGTCAGAACCTGCAGGCAGGAAATGCCATTTCCCTGCTCGCGAAGTGGATCAAGACGGCGGACGCTTCTTCCGAAAACACCAGAAAGCTCGGTATCCTGACCGCACAGAAGCTTGGTTACTCCGTCTATGAGTTCAAGCGTCTGGTCCGCGCGATGCGTAAGCAGATCGGTATCGTGGAGGCGCTTATGTCTGCAGGCCGCTGGGACGAGATCCGTTACAGCGCGGTTCCATCCAGAGCGATGATGATTTACCGCAATGCTTTTCAACGGCATGATGCGGATCGTTACGGACAGTTCATTCAGAAGGCGGTAAGCGGGGAGGAAAAGATCCACTCTGCAACCCTGTATCCGTATGACATTGTTGAAAAAGTGCTGGCTCTGGACTGGAGAGGCCGCAGGATTACGGAAGACGAGACACTGGAAGCCCAGTGGCGTCAGCTTCCGGATTATGTGGAGGACGGGACAAATGCCCTGGTGATTGCCGATACTTCCGGATCCATGCATGGCAGACCGCTGGCAACTTCGGTCGGACTGGCGGTGTACTTCGCTGAGCGGAACACCGGACCATATCACAACATGTTTATGTCGTTCTCCGGTTCTTCCCGCATCCAGATGCTGAAGGGCAAGACCCTGTCCCAGAAGATCGGGAGCATCAACATGAATGACTGGGAGAACAACACGAATCTGCAGGCGGCATTCATGCGTGTGCTTGAAATCGCCGTGCAGAACCATATCCCCGCTGAAGAGATGCCGAAGTCCCTTGTAGTTATCTCTGATATGGAGATCGACTACTGCGGCGACAGGAACTGGACCTTCTATGAGAAGATGGCGAGACGGTTTACCGATCATGGTTACCAGATCCCGAACATCATCTTCTGGAACGTGGCAAGCCGCCATGACGTCTTCCATGCGGATAAGAGCCGTACCGGTGTCCAGCTGGTAAGCGGCCAGTCAGCTGCGATGTTCCGTCAGGTCATGCAGTGTGTCGGAATGAATCCGGTGGAGGCGATGGAAAAGATCATCAACTCCGAAAGATACGCGGCGATTGCGGTTGCCTGAGCCTTGACTCAGGCTTCCGCCTTTGGGAACATAGCTCAGCCGGTAGAGCGCCTGCCTGTTAAGCAGATTGTCGCAGGTTCAAGTCCTGCTGTTCCCGCTTCTGGAGCTTCGTCCAATGGTAGGGCACCTGTCTTATAAGCAGTTTACGCAGGTTCGATTCCTGCAGCTCCGATCATGCTTCTCTGGCGCAACGGAAGCGCAGCTGTTTCGTAATCAGCAGGCTGTCGGTTCGGTCTACGCTCCGCTTCGGTCGGCGCAAAGCCAACGTCCACTGGACATCGTGCGCCCGACGGGAAGCTTTTATGCAAGTATCGCGTAATTGGCAACGCGCCGCTCTGCCAGGGCGGATTTACGGGTTCGAGTCCCGTTACTTGCTCTTGTCCGTGTGGTGTAACGGCCAGCACATCTGCCTTCCAAGCAGATGATCCGGGTTCGATTCCCGGTACGGGCTCTGCGGATTGAGTTGGAAAGGCTCCACGACGGCCTCATAAGCCGTGTATACGGGTTCGAATCCCGTACCCGCTACTCTTGCAGAATGGCTCGACAGGCAAGGCAGCACCCTCATAAGGTGTGTTATGCCGGTTCGAATCCGGCTTCTGCAACGGAGTGTCCCGCGCGGACACTGTTCAGATGGAAAAAAGAGCTTTACAATGGCAATGTCGGCTGAAGTGCCGGCAGATTCAAAGAAGGAGAAAGACGACCATGCTTTACGTGATGATCTGCAAACAGCATAGACATGAACAGAAGCGGTTCTGGTTTTGCCAGGAGCGTCAATTTGTCATGCCCGTGTCAGAAAAGCAGATCATGCCGTCAATACAGGGATTCCATATGGATTCATAACCACATCCGTATTTCCCATACTGCAGAATGATACCGCTTTCCTGACCGGAGGAAGCGGTATTTTTTATGCGGAAAAGAGGTGAAAGAAAATGGATTATCCGGTCATTGACCCGGTAGGGACTGGGATGAATATCAGGACACTCATTACAAATAGTGGAAACACCATAGCCAGTGTCGGCAGGATGCTTGGCATTGCTGATATGAGCACGATGTACAAGTGGCTGAGGGGCGATGCTCTCCCCGGCATTGACAACATGCTGGCGCTCAGCATCCTCCTGGATGTTTCCATCAACGATATCCTGGTGACGAAGTAACGTCACCGCATAGATCTGTGGTGCAAACGGACAGCACAGGGGTCTCCAAAACCTCAGATTTCGGATCATACCCGAACGGATCTGCTCTTAGCCCTTTGGTGTAACGGCAACACACCGGATTCTGACTCTGGGATTACAGGTTCAAATCCTGTAAGGGCTGTTTAGGGTCACTCGTATAACGGTTATTACAGCAGACTCTTAATCTGTCAAATCAGGGTT
>OMZJ01000071.1 GCA_900315495.1 uncultured Lachnospiraceae bacterium | reverse complement strand
GGATCACCCCCGCATACGCGGGAACAGCAGCAAAAAATCCCAGTAAAACCGCCGGTTTACGCATCCCTGCCCTTCGGATTTTATTCACTTTTAATGGATTACCTGCCTGAGAACGGCTTCTCAACCCTGATTTTAAACCTGCTTACATCCCATTGTTTCATACAGTTGATGCATCAGTTTTGCATCTTCGAGCGCCCTGTGAGGTACTGCCTGATTGATGCCGTACTCCTTCAGCGTTGTCTCGAACTTATAATTTTTCTGGAAACTATTTCGCTTTTTTGCCTCCTGTATCAATTCGATCGTTCTGTTATGTATAGGTCCCAGAGAGTACTGCTCAAATGCCTTATTCAGGAATTTGATGTCAAATGCTATATTATAGCCGATCAGTATGGCGTCCCGAATGAAAAACTCAAGATCGCGAATGCTGCTTTCCAGCTCTGACCCGTCCTTCAGCATTTCTTCCGTTATTCCGGTCAGATTGCGCACCACATCGGGGATCGGTCTGTCCGTACAGATCAGCCGGTGAAATTCCGTTTCGCCGCTGCCGGATACCCTGACGGCACCGATCTCAATAATCTGGTCACTTTCTGCATCCAGTCCGGTCGTTTCAATATCAATAAATATGATGTTCCGGGATATCTTTCTGTTCGGAGGAGGACCCTGTACAGAAACGCTGTCTTTCTTTGCCTCCCCGGTCTGTTCCTCTGATGATACAGCCGGGTTTACTTTTCGAAGAGCCCGATGATACTTCGCCGCATTGCTGAAGCCGGGTACTGCCCCTGTGGACTTCTCAGATGCAGGATCCGGCGGAAGCAATACCAGCGGTATCCCATCATAATCGACCACCTGGCGCTCTGTATTCCATGTGCAGAAAGAGTATCCGATCTCATTTCTGCATGCATAGCTCATCGTCGCTTCACCATTTCCAACAGAATCTGTCACCCGTTTCCAGAGATATTCCCTGACCCTGGAATTAAAATTTCCCACATATACACCCGTGGCAATCTCCTGCATCCATCTGGTCAGATCTCCTCTGATTGAATTCGGCACTTTCTTCAAGGTGATCACTGTAAACGGCATACCTGTCAGTCCTCATCTTTATTACTGTAGTTCACTCCGTACCGGATGTTGCCTTCCTTATTATCCCAAAGGCTCAGGGGCACGGCTTCGATCTGTTCCTCCTCCCGAATGCCCATCAGCATTTGTACATCATGCACTATCCTGGCAAATAATTTGCCATCTGTAAAGGCATCTCTTGTTTTCTGACGTGAGATCCTTCCGACATCATCCCCTGACTGATAAGCAGATGCGATCTGAAAGGCAATCGGCACCGTTATCTCTGCTTTGTATAAATCCGCAACGTCATATACAAAGGAAAGATCATGACCCGTATGCACAAATCCCAGTCCGGCGGACATCCCCATGGCAGCAACAGCACTGTATGTCAGACCATATAAAGCGACATTCGCTGAAGACAAGGCCTGATTCACGGGATCCCCGCCCTCATAGTTGTCCGGATCATACGTTCTTCCATCCCACTGCACATGGTATTCTTCGGACATGTTTCGATAAAGCTTCCGGATGCGGGCACCTTCCTTTGCGCGCAGCTGCTGCATCGTAAGCGCAGAAACATCCTCATTTGGAAACCTCATCTGATACATTTCTCTGGCAACCCGGAGTCTGGTGCGGGTATTCGACACAAGGTTCGCCTGTACTTCCAGAAATCTTGAGGAATGTGACAGACTCCTGCCATGTGCATAATTTCGAATACCGTATTCTCCGACCCAGGCTACGCTGGCTCCGGATTCACCCAGAAGCACCATCGCGCGATGGCTGATGTCTGTACCCGGTCCGAGAAGTAATATCCCGATTATCGCTGCAGGTATTCTTACAATGCCCCGGCTCTCGGCAACAGTTACAGCGCCATCTACGCAATTGATCTTTGCATGCTCCACATAGATAAAAGTTACTCTGTCGGATATCTTTGGAACTTCAAAAAGCTTTGTTTTGTTATATGCCATAATTACAAATATGTGATAATACGGATACTCACCGGGCCCTGGCTCACACTGGTATCACAGTCATCAAGCCAAAGCCGTATGCTTTCTTCTTTCCGATTCCATCCGTCAAAGTATGGTAAAAAACGTTCTTATCTGTTACTTTCAGGATTCCCTCATAGGTTGCCTTGCTGAGACGGATCATTTTCTGTCCTTGCTTTGCATAGGGTTCCCATGACCTCTCAACAATCTGGTATTCATCCGGAATCAGCGCAAAACCAAGCCTCTCTGCTCTGGATTCCAGAAATTCCATCTGCTGCTCCGCCGTGATTTCCGGTACAACTCTTCCCCGTTTTCCAGCTCCCTGTGACAGCGATCTGACCGGATTCAGAGATACGCGGAATCTGTACAGGCTGCTTTCCCTGATGGATTCCAGAAACTGATCATAACGCTTTGTCTGTGCACTTCCCGGTACGCCGTATCTTTCCAATGCGGACAAATCCGGCTGGTTTGCGCTTACTACCAGCAGATACCGGGAGCCCTGCAGCGTGTCAATTCTCCACAGTTTCCTGCTCCGGACATTTTCTTTGAATTCCTCGGGGAAACTGCTCTCCACCCAGTTGTGATATGCTCCCAGATGCGTCAGATCTCTGAGTTTATTCCTGTTCTGACTATCTATTTTCACACGAGATAAATACATATCGAAACCTCTTATACAGCCCCGAAAGCATCATGCTCTGCGGATGCTTTTGAGACTGCCTCCACCGACATGCTGGCTTCCCTTCTCGGATTGAATTTTCTTCCCCGGATCTGTGAAAATGATTCGGCTTCGTCATTCCGAAGGCGGGGGCTTCTTCCCGGCAGCAGCCGGTCATCCGCATATATATATAATTTCTGCGGGCTGTTTGATTTTCTCTGATACCATGCTGCTGCCTGCCACGGATATTCTCTCAGTGCCGTAACTGCATCCGTATCCATCATTCCGAGGAAGAGGTCTGCCGTCGGCGGGAGGCCCCTTCTTCCTAGAAAAATCGGAAAATATGGCTTCGTCACCGCTGTGATCACATCACTGAGTAGCGAATCATCCTCGCTGCTCAGCGCGACCGTAAAAACCGCATCCTGCAGATAATATCGATTGGTCACATACGTTCTCTCGAAATCACCGTTTTCCTTATACTTCTTCGCGGTATGGTAATCCCGAAGCAGCTGCCCGGGCTGGTCGACCCGTACAGCAAAATTCAGTTTGAACAATCTCTGTATCTGGTCGTCCTCGTCACGGCGATATCCCAGTCCGGCCGCAATCATGCCGATCACACCGCTCTTGGATGGATGCGTATCCGTATGACGGACTTCAAAATGGGAATCCGTCCCCCATGACTGCAGCGGACCTGAAAACTTCAATAAAACAGTTTTCAAATTTACCACCTGCCTTTACAGAACATCCTCTGCGATCTGCGCAAAATCATTCAGCAGCGCTGTGATACCGCTTTCTTCCACGGCCCACTCTGGCTTCACGACATCTCTGTCAACGACATAGAGCGTTTTCAGCGGTGCCTGTACGAATTTTTCCGTTTTTGCTACTTCGTCAAACAGGCGTCTGATGGATTCTTCCACATTTCCGGAATTGGATCGAACCGGCTTTTCGTACGCGGTGACCAGGTTGACCGGTCTGTCCTGACGGATATTGATCATCAGCATCTGCGGCAGTGTTTCATTTGCAAATGTATTGGATTTTCCGGTGGGCATGGAATCTGCGAATGCCTGAATAAAAAGCTTTGCTGCATCGATTGCCGCTGACTTGCTGCCAAGCTGGCGGACCAGCTCGTGCACAGCGACATTTGCATACCGATAAAGTGTAGAAGAATTGAATTCAATGGTGCCGATCATTCCCGCACCTGCATTGTCTTCCGGAGCCAGATCATCTACTGCTGTGTAATAATCAAACTCTGTCCGAACCTCATGTGTTGAAATGGCATGCGCTACCTGCGCCGACGCATCCTCGTTCAATGAAGGATCATCCGCCACCATTCTTCCGAAAAGCGCAATATCGATCGCAGGATTATCGCAGAAAATCTGCTTGATCTTCTGCTTGTCCGACTCTCCCCGGAGGGCAGCCTCCGCCAGCAGATCCGCCTGTTTCTTCCCAAGGAAGAACAGTGCCTTGGCCTTGTGGTCTTTCGTCTTGATTCCTGCATCATTGAAAATCTTTTCGGACATCTGGACAGCCTTGTCTTCTGCCACAGAAGAATCGGCAGCCATGATTCTCTCCGCGAGATACCGGACAACATCCAGACTTCTGACGCCCAGACTATCTGCAGACTCATTCAAAAAATACTGGCGCATCGCCCGTTTCCAAGACTGTGAGCTGACTCTTGCCCGCCGTACGCCTCCGTAAATCGCAGTTTTCGGGCTGCCCGTATCATCCCGGTTCACATTGGATGGCGGAAGTGTCTGAATGGCATGAATGTCAAGGTAAAAGCGGTTTTCGTTCATAATGCAGCCTCCTCATTTCTGGTTTTGTCAGTATTTTCTGATGTTTCTGAAGAATCCCCTGTGTCTTTCTTTTCAGGGCGATAATAATCCCTGGCCCATTTCAAACAGACCTGTTTGTCCGTTCCGTTCTGGTACCAGAACAGATCCTGCGCAAGCCGCGGAAAATCTACGGAAAATCCATCATGCGATTTTCCATACTTGAATAATTGCCGAAGATGATAAACAAATTCATCAAATGTCGTCGCCGTCAGCATTGTGTTGAACCGCCTGTCCAGTGAAACTGTACTGGTAAGCCCGACTCTGACATTCCGAAGGGACTCTCCAAAGCTCCTGTCGCTGTCGCTCTGCATTTTATTGGATCCCTGCTGTCCTAACGCATATAACTGAAGCGTTATCAAAAGTGCCTTTTCTTCCCGGCTCAGCGGCCCGCTGCCAAGATATTCCTGCGGGATCATCGGAAACAGCATCGGCCAGACCTCCACGGCATCTTCATTGTTTTTCCCGATGGAGTTCCGAATCGCTGCCAGGTTTCCGGCCAGATTCTTCTGCTCCTGCGGGCTGTTGATCTGAGCCAGAATTCGTTTCATAACTGCCTGCACAGATGGCTTTTCATTTTCTGTACTCAATCTTGTCCTCCTTTTCTGTATAGTACACTGTTCACAGAATTCACAAACTGCCAGTATTTTGTCGCGATATTCTCGACCCCGGAATCGTTTTTAATGCCAGTCAGATCTTTTGAGGTGCTCTGCTCAAACAATTCCTCTCCTCTGGCCAGTACCAGCTTTCGCAGCGTCGAATACCACGATTTGATTTTTTCCTCCTTGGAATCGCCTGGCTGCAACTGCGACAGCCAGTTTTTAAAGGCGGTATCGACGACTGCATACATAATCGCAGTTTCCTCATGAATAAATCCCACCGCCTGCGCATCCATCGGACTCGTTACCTTCAGACTTCGGATTTCACAGATTCCCTTGAGATACATATAATAAATCCCGGAAATGACATGCTTCGTCGTTTCAACTGTATCGTTGATCCGAACGACCCAGCCATCCGGATCGGAATCCGTGATAACGAGGTCATTGATCCGGAAACTGTCTGTAATTTCATCCACCGGCAGCCATGACGTCGCCTGACCATTATCCTCCATACTGACACCGGCCAGATCGGTCCATCGGCTCCCGGCCGCATGAATCAGTCTGTCATACTGCCCGAAGATCCCCGGCTGACGCCCTCCATCCTTATTCCCGGAATCTGCTGAGCCCATGGCAATGATCCCGAAGGATCTCCACAGGGCTTCTTCTGCCTTATGCTTTCTGGGCGTATCATGGTCTTTATTCGGCCCGGTGTCATTCCTCCTCCACAGGGTCATCGGCTCGATGTTTGCTTCGGTATGCTCGATTTCCGGCAGCTTCACCACATTGATCTCTATCGGCTTAGACAAATCTGTCTTCGGATCGATATAAACAGCCCGGCTCCAGTTCGTGTACAGCTCCGCAAGATTATCGATAAAACCGTTCGCACAGATCCGCCTGACCACAGTGAGTCCGTCCGATTCCCAGCATGGCTTCTGCACTCTGCCGCAGAAGCTTTTCTGTCCGTTTGGCGACTCCGGCATATAATTCAAAATCAATGTTTCAAAGAGATTGCTGCCCCGCAGATAAATCCCGCCGATATCAAACAGCCATCCCTTGGACGGTCTTTGATTGCTTCCTACAAGCGAAACTTTATCCATTAATCCGGTATAGTCCTGAAAGGTTAAAAGCCATCTGACAAGCTCTGCACCGGACAGAATATCTTTTCTTCCCCTCTTATCATTCTGGTTTCCGTTTGCAATCGGTGAAAATAATGCAGTTTTGTTTTCACTTTCCGAGATCGTCCGGTTCAAATTTTTCCCGTAGATGGATGTGGGCTGGCCTTTCTTGATTTGAGCCATAACAGCATCCATCTCGTTTTTATTAACCTGATAAAACGGATGCTGATCGTCAAACAGATAAAAACGATCCCGCCACGTTTCCAGATATTGGATGAGAACATCCGGGAATCTGCCGCTCGCATAGAGTTGTTCCCAGCATTCTGCGGTTTCTTCACAATAATCATCCAGATCATCGGAATCTACCGGTTCCGTCTGAATTCCCTTTTCGTCAAGGGTAATCCCCGAAAGCGGCTGTCCGTCAAAGTTCACCCGTGAAAAAACAGTCTGCACAACAGACAGTAGGAACCGCATCACCGCAAAATTCTGTGTCTCCATTTCACCAGCGAGCGATCGATAGCTGGCGGCATTTCGGAAGAATTCCAGCATGGATACATCTTTTTTTTCGTCCGTTTGATCTTCGAATACGGAGATCCACGGTTCATCCAGTAAATTATATCTTCCCATCTTGCTTTTCCTCTCGCAGGCCGTATTCACTGTCATACTTCAGAAGAATATCTCCGAGTTGATATCGGCCCTTTTCATCAAAAATAATCCCAAGTGTTCCCTTCAGCCACGGCTGCTTCTCCCACTTCGATAAGTATAGCCTATTATTATGCTCTAAACAATCAATTAATTCAGAAATTCCATATTTCTGCGTGATAAAAGCCGGAAGTCGGATTGTCTGCGATGCCAGTTTTTTTGCAATTTCAGGTTCATCAATCCGACCGGAAATATCTTCTTCACAATCAAAAGTTCCATAGCCGGATCCTGTCTTTTTCACCGCAACGACTTCAACCGTCTCTTTGATATCTCGTACCTGTGCGGCCGCTCTCTCTTCACTTTTCGACTCATCCGGATTCTGCAGCCACTGGATCAGGTTGTATGTTTCCGGCTTGATTTTCCTGCATGGGTCTTTTATCAGATATGTCTCTGCTTTATCAGCTTTATTTTTGATCTGTGCACGCATCGTTTCAAGACTGCTCTGATAAATTTTCTCCTGCTCTCCCTGGAAGTCCGGCTCCTCCCTGCCATATACCTGATTGACCAGAATCGGTATATCTGACGGAATATGAATTATATCCGGCAGATAATACTGTGTGCGAATCAGTAAATATTTGCCGTACACCCATTCCGACCCCTTGTCAAACTCAAACTGGCTGTTGGTGCCCATGACATACACAACGGGAGTTCTGTGCTTTTCCGGGCGCACAATGATATGTCTGTGGAGCCTGCCAATTCTCTGCAGCAGTAAATCCATGGGGCAAAGCTCCGTAATCAGGACGTCAAAGTCAATATCAAGGGATTGTTCGATCACCTGCGTTCCAATGATAATCTTCTTATCCGGACGTATTCCTCCTTTCCCGATCATTCGCATTAAGTCTGCTTCCTTGTGAATTCGATCTGTCGCAATGAATGCGGAGTGCAGCACCTCTACCGCAGTCTCTCCAAACTGCTTTTTGCACTCCATCCCCAGTTCCTGAGCCCTCTTTACTGTATTAACGATAATCCCGATGACACCGCCGCCATCCAGCAGGCTGGAAACCGTTTCCAGTAAGTTGTCCTTGTCCAGTTTTTTTACAACAATAGTTTTATTAAAAGCTTTATCTTTGATCAGCGGAAATTCCGTCTGTACATTAATCTTTCTTCCGTCTGTGTAGCTGAGTATCGGATAGTAATTCCCCTCTATTGTCTCAGGGAACACCATTTCTCTTTTTTTCATCCCCAGCCCTCTCAGATATGCAGTGATGAATTCCTTTCTCCGGTCCTGCGGTAAAGTCGCGGACAGGAGAATAACCGGTGTTCCATATGCCCCCATCCACTGGATGGCCTCTTTCAGGTATTGCTGCAT
>OMZJ01000093.1 GCA_900315495.1 uncultured Lachnospiraceae bacterium | reverse complement strand
ATGGAAGCCCGCGGCTTGGCAAATTGCTTACAATTTTCTTACAAAGCCGGAGCCGCGAAGCCTGAAGATATGGCGCGCAGGACTCGCCGGCGCAGAATAGGAAGGAACGGGAGGAATCCGGAGACATGGAAGATACACTTGCGCGCAGGGCGGCGGAACAGCCGGAGAAATGGGAAGAGCCGGAGATCATCCGGGAGGCGCGCGGCGGAAACTGCCGCCTGTGCCCGCGGATGTGCGGCGCCGATCGGCGCAGCGCGGCGGCCGGATTCTGCGGCGTCCCCCTGGCGCCGGTGTGTGCCAGAGCTGCCCTGCACTACTGGGAGGAACCCTGTATATCCGGGAAGACCGGATCCGGCGCGGTCTTCTTTTCGGGATGCAGCCTGCGCTGTGCGTACTGTCAGAATGCGGATATCGCTGCCGCGCGGCACGGACTGCAGATCACGGAGGAACGGCTGGCGCAGATCTATCTGGAGCTGCAGCAGAAACATGCCGCCAATATCAATCTGGTCACGGCGGAACAGTTTCTGCCCTCGGTGGTCCGGTCCCTGCGGATCGCCCGGGAAAGCGGCCTGACGATTCCGGCAGTGTACAATTCCGGAGGCTACGAGCGCCCGGAAGCGCTGGAGTGCCTGCGCGGGCTGGTCTCCGTCTTCCTTCCGGACTGCAAATACCGCTCCCCGGAGCTGTCCGCCCGGTATTCCGCGGCGCCGGACTATCCGGAGCGCAGCGCGGAAGCGCTGAAGAAGATGGCGGAACTGGCCGGCCCGCTCCGGTATGACGATCAGGGGATGATTGTCTCGGGGATGATCGTACGGCATCTTGTCCTCCCAGGGCATGTCCGGGAATCGGAAAAGGTGATCCGCTATCTCTATGAAACGTTCGGTGATTCGATTGCGATCAGCATTCTCCGCCAGTATACGCCGATGCCGGGCATAGAGGCGCGCTTTCCGGAGCTCGGCCGCCGGGTCACCCGCCGGGAGTATGAAAAGGTGGTGGATTTCGCGCTGGATCTGGGCGTGACAAACGGCTTCGTGCAGGATGCCAAAACGGCGAAGGAGAGCTTTATCCCGGCCTTTGATCTCACGGGTGTTCTTTCGTGAAAAAACGGAGGAAGCCGGTCCCTGCCGCCGGGCAGCGGCCTGTACCAGACTGCAGTGCTGCAGGCAGAAGGAGGAAACCCGGCCTGCCGCAGGCGGCACCCCGGGGCGGAAGTCTGCGGGCCGATCCTGTGGACAGACCGCATCCGGAATACACCGGAAAAAGCGGGATCGGCCTGCGGCCGGATTCGATGGACAGGAGGAAATTCGGATGATTTTTGATACGCATGCGCATTACGAGGATGCGGCGTTTGATTCCGACCGGGAGGAGCTGCTGCGGCGTCTTCCCGCCGCGGGGATCGGCGCGGTCATGGATGTGGCGTCTTCTGCGGAGACATCCCGCAGTGCGGTCCGCCTGGCGGAAACAGTTCCGTACATGGCAGCGTCGGTCGGCGCACATCCGGACAGCGTGGGAGAACTCTCCGAGCAGGACATGCAGGAATTTGCCGCCATCGCCCGCAGCCATCCGAAGGTTCGGGCGGTCGGGGAAATCGGACTGGACTATCACTGGGGGCGTGAAAATGCCGATCTGCAGCGCCGGTGGTTCCGCCGGCAGCTGCGCCTGGCCAGGGAGCTCGGCCTTCCGGTGATCATCCACAGCAGGGACGCGTCACAGGAAACCTTTGACATCCTCCGGGAGGAGAAGGCGGAGGAGAACGGCGGTGTGATTCACTGCTATTCCGGCTCCGCCGAGCTGGCCGCGGAATATGTCCGGCGCGGATTCTGTCTCGGCATCGGCGGCGTCGTCACCTTTAAAAACGCAAAGACCATCAAAGAGGTGGTCCGGCGCATTCCGCTCACTTCGCTGGTTCTGGAAACGGACTGCCCCTATATGGCGCCGGTACCGCACCGCGGGGAGCGCAACAGCTCGCTGAATCTTCCCCTGGTGATTCAGGCCATTGCGGATCTGACCGGAAAAGATCCCGGAGAAATTGAGGAGACGACATGGAACAACGCGAGGAGGCTGTACCGGATCCACTGACCGGCCGCTGCCCGGCAGGCTTATGCCGCGGGAGTCGGTCCGGGCAGCAGGCCGGATTTTCCCGGAGAACTACCGGGATCAGAAGGAAAGGGAGATTATGACGGATTTATCCCGTGCAGAGAACACCATCGAGGTGCTGAAAAAATATCACTTCCAGTTTGACAAGAAGCTCGGCCAGAATTTTCTGATTGATCCCCATGTCCTTCAGAAAATCATCGGCGCGGCGGACATCACAAAGGACGACTGTGTGCTCGAAGTCGGTCCGGGAATCGGCACGATGACGCAGGCTCTGAGCCGGGCCGCGGGCAAAGTGGTCGCGGTGGAGGTGGACGGCAGCCTGATTCCGATCCTTGCGGACACGCTGTCCGGGTGTGACAACGTGAAAGTGATCCATCAGGATATCCTGAAGACGGATTTGAACCGGCTGGTGCAGGAAGAAAATGCCGGAAAGCCGGTGAAGGTTGTGGCCAATCTCCCCTATTACATCACCACGCCGATCATCATGGGCCTGTTTGAGCGCCATGTGCCGGCAGCCAGCATCACAGTCATGGTGCAGAAGGAAGTGGCGGAGCGCATGCAGTCCGGACCGGGAAGCAAAAATTACGGGGCGCTTTCCCTGGCGGTGCAGTATTATGCCGAACCCTATCTGGCGGCCAATGTTCCGCCGAACTGTTTTATGCCGCGGCCGAATGTGGCAAGCGCCGTGATCCGGCTGACGCTGCACGACCGTCCGCCTGTTTTCGTGCAGGATGAGGCGCTGATGTTTGCGCTGATCAGGGCGGCCTTCGGCCAGAGGCGGAAAACCCTGGTCAACGCGCTGCACAACGCCGCGATCTTTCCGCTGGACAAGGAGCAGATCGGAGACGTGCTGGCCTCCGCCGGTCTTCGTGAAAATGTCCGCGGAGAGACATTGACCCTGGCACAGTTTGCCGCGCTGGCCAACGCCTTTTCGGAACGATGCCGGTGAGAGGCCTCCGGCAGCGCGCGAAACGGGCGGAGCGTGCAGGAAAGCGAAAACAATGGAGACAGAAAAAAGGGAAGCCCCGGCCGGGGAGGCGGACAGAGAGAAGACCCCGGAGGAGAGGGCGCAGGAGCAGGCAAGGTTCAAGCAGCTTGCCTATGAGCGCCGCAGGCAGCGCAGGGAACAGAAGCGCGCGGAGGAAGAGGCTGCGGCACGGGAGCAGAAAAGCCGGACGCTGGCCGGGGACGAGCGCTATATGCGGGAGGCGATCTGCCTCGCGGAGAAGGCTGCGGCCATCGGGGAAGTGCCGATCGGCTGCGTGATTGTGAAAGACGGGCAGATTGTCGGCCGCGGATACAACCGGAGAAATGCGGAGAAATCCGTGCTCGGCCATGCGGAAATCGCGGCGATCCGCATGGCATCGGAGAAACTTTCCGACTGGCGGCTTTCCGGCTGTACCATCTACGTGACGCTGGAGCCGTGTCAGATGTGTGCGGGCGCCTGCGTGCAGGCGAGAATTGACCGGGCCGTGATCGGCGCGATGAACCCAAAGGCGGGATGCGCCGGCTCGATTCTGAATCTCTTCGATGAGAAACGGTTCAATCATCAGATCGATACCACCTGTGGGGTACTGGGGGAAGAATGCGCGGCGCTGCTGCGGAATTTCTTTCTGCGGCTGCGGACGGAAAAGACGGACTAATCCGCTTATCATGGCAGACGGCGGAGAGCAGCGGCTTGACAGCTTTTCAGAATTCCGATACAATATTCCCGCGCAAACCGGGGCGTTAGCGGTGCCCTGTACCTTCAATCCGCTGTAGGAGGGGTCATATCCCGGCCGAGGGTCGCTGACTTTGGAAAAGCGCCTGTTAAGTGGTGTTGACGTTCGGGTCCCGCGCAACAGATCTCTGTGAACCGTGTCAGGTCAGGAATGAAGCAGCACTAAGCAGAATCTTCTGTGTGCCGCGGGAGTGCCTGGGCAGAGCCGGCTGGCAGGAAAGCGTCCGGGGAAGGCATTCGAAGCCGGGATGCGCATTTTTTCAGAAAAATCTCTCTGTGCGGGTGCGCGCAAACCCGCATGTTCAGCCGTTTTTCGGATCATTGCGGCAGATTGTCTGATCAGAGTTGTCGTTGCAACGACAGCTCTTTTTTTGTATAATGAAAGCCAAAGGGCCGGGATTTCCGTTCTGCTTCTGCGCCATTTTCCGACAGGCGGGCATGGAAGATCCGGCCTTCAAACCCGGTGGAAACAAACGGCACACGGAAGAATGCGCCGGAACCCTTCGAAAGGATGGCAAACCTGGATGAGAGTAGGAATGTTGACGAGCGGCGGAGACTGCCAGAGCCTCAACGCTACCATGCGCGGAGTTGCGAAATCACTGTATCATCTGCTTGGGGACGATGTGGAGATCATCGGATTCATCGACGGCTACAAGGGACTGATCTATTCGGACTACAAAATCATGAAGCCGAAGGATTTCTCCGGGATTCTTACCCTGGGCGGCACCATCCTCGGCACCAGCCGTCAGCCGTTTAAACTGATGAGAGTTCCGGATGCCAACGGGCTGGACAAGGTCAAGGCCATGAAGGACAACTACCGTCGTCTCGGCCTCGACTGCCTGGTCGTTCTCGGCGGAAACGGAAGCCAGAAGACCAGCAACCTTCTCTCCGAGGAGGGGCTGAACGTCATCGGCCTTCCGAAGACCATCGATAATGACCTCTGGGGCACGGATGTCACCTTCGGATTCCAGAGTGCGGTGAATCTTGCGACACAGACCATTGACTGCATTCATACCACAGCCGCATCCCACGGGCGAGTGTTCATCGTCGAGGTCATGGGACACAAGGTCGGCTGGCTGACGCTCTCCGCCGGAATGGCCGGCGGCGCCGACATCATTCTGATTCCGGAGATTCCGTACGATATCAATATCGTGGCGGATGCGATCAAAAAGAGAGAGAAAGAGGGCAAGCGCTTCTCCATCATCGCGGTTGCCGAGGGTGCCATCTCCAAGGAACAGGCGGAGATGTCCAAGAAGGATTACCGGCAGTACCTGGCCACCCGGGAATATCCGTCCATCTCCTATGAGATCGGGGCGCAGATCGGCAAGATCACCGGTCAGGAAATCCGCGTTGCGGTGCCCGGACACATGCAGAGAGGCGGAGGGCCGTGCCCGTATGACAGGGTTCTCTCCAGCCGTCTCGGCGCGGCGGCCGGCCAGATGATCGTGGACGGCGAGTTCGGCATCCTGGTCGGAATGAAGAACAACAAGATTGTCAAAGTACCGCTCAGCGATGTGGCCGGCAAGCTGAAGATGGTATCGCCGGACGATGAGATTGTGAAGCAGGCGAAGCTTCTGGGCATCAGCTTCGGCGACGAATAATTTTCAGAATCACTCAGTGATCCCGCGCGGATGCCGGCGGGCCTGTGCGGCCTGCCGGTGTGCGGGCGGCTGCGGGATCAAAGGGCACGGTGCACTGCCGCTTGCAAAAGAGGCCGGTGTGCCGTGCATTTCATAAACAGATTTTTTGTCTGCGCGGGCGGATGTGTGCCACCTCTGCGCAGCAGGCAGAGCGTGACATTGTTCGGATTCTTCGGAAGCTCGGATGGTGCCGCCCCTGCACAGCGGGCAGAGCCCGCAGAAAGTGAGGAAAGCAGATGGCCTATATGACGCTGTACCGCAAGTGGCGTCCGCAGACCTTTGATGAGATGCGGGGACAGGATGCCATCGTACAGGCGCTGAAAAGTCAGGTAAAGTATGACAGAATCGGCCACGCCTATCTTTTCTGCGGCACACGCGGCACCGGCAAGACATCGGCGGCCAAGATTCTCGCGCGGGCGGTCAACTGTCTTCACCCGGTGGACGGCAATCCCTGCAACGAATGCGAGAACTGCCGGGCTATTCTGGAAGGCCGGTCGATGGACGTGATCGAGATGGATGCGGCGTCCAACAATGGTGTGGACAACATCCGCGAGATCCGCGACCAGGTGCAGTATCCGCCGACCTCCGGCAAATACCGGGTCTACATCATCGACGAGGTGCATATGCTCTCGGCCGGGGCGTTCAATGCCCTGCTGAAGACTCTGGAGGAGCCGCCCGCCTATGTGATTTTCATCCTGGCGACGACGGATCCGAACCGGCTGCCGATCACCGTGCAGTCCCGCTGCCAGAGGTACGATTTCCGGCGGGTGGATGCCGGGACCATCGCGGATCATCTGCGGGAAATCCTCTCCGCCGAGCAGGTGGAGGCCGAGGACGCGGCGGTCCGGATGATCGCCCGCACCGCGGACGGTTCCTTCCGCGATTCCCTGAGCCTTCTGGAGCGCTGCATCTCCTACTACTACGGCGAGAAGCTGACCTATGAGAATGTCCTCAAGGTTCTCGGCGCGGCCCGGACGCAGGTATACGGCAGGCTGATGCAGTGCATTCTGCAGTGCGATGCCCGCGGTGCCGTCAGCCAGCTGGACGCGATCCTGGCCCAGGGCTCTGACCTCAACCAGGTGGTATCGGATTTTATCTGGTACCTGCGGGACATGATGCTGGTGCAGACGGGGGAGGAGGAAGCCGAGACGCTCGGCATGCAGAAGGACGATTACGAGGAGCTGCATGCCATCGCCATGCAGACGGATCTGGACACCGTGATGCGGGATATCCGGATCCTGTCGGAGCTGGCGGCGCAGATCCGCTTTTCCCCGTCCCGGAGGGTGCAGACGGAAACGGCACTGATCCGGATGATGCGGCCCGCCTGCGACGATGATGTGCAGAGCCTGCGGGTGCGCGTCGAGCAGCTGGAGCACGCGCTGGAAGCCGGGGGAGGCCTCCCGGCGAAGGGAGCACCGGCACAGGCAGACGCGGAGGGGCCGGACCATGCGCCGGCGGAGAATTCCGCCCCGCCGACGGTGGAGATCCCGCCGGCAGAGTATGATGATTACGCGATGCTTCTCAAGGATTGGAAAAAGATCTGCGGGGCCCAGCATCCCTTCATTTACAGTCTGTTAAAAGGGACCAGACTGGGGTATGATAAAGAACAGGGACTCTGCATTCTGTTCCCCGACCGGTTCCGCTGCAGAACCATGCAGGAGGGAAGCAGAATGGAGGATCTCCGGCAGTACCTGAACCAGGAGTACGGGAAGAACTTCCGGATTTTTGCCCGCGCGCTGGAGCGCGGCGAGCAGGCCCCGAAGGTTGTGCGGGGTACATCCATTCCGGGTATCAACATGGAAATTGAGGATTCGGACGAACCGGACGATGACGGACCGGCGTCCGATTGACACAGATAAGGAGAACAAATGGCAAAACGCGGTGGCTTTTCCGGTGGAATGCCGGGCAATATGAATAACCTGATGAAACAGGCGCAGCGCATGCAGCGCCAGATGGAGGAGCAGCAGAAGGCGCTGGAGGAGAAGGAATTCACCGGAACCGCCGGCGGCGGCGTGGTCAAGGTCGTCATGACCGGCAAGCGCGTGGTGAAGTCCGTCGAGCTTTCCCCGGACGCAGTGGATCCGGAGGATGTCGAGATGCTGCAGGATCTGATCGTTGCCGCGGTGAACCAGGCCATTTCGCAGGTGGATGAGGAAAACCAGGCGATGGTGTCCAAGCTGACGGGCGGATCGATCGGCGGCCTTGGCGGAGGTCTTCCGTTCTGAGATGGATTATTACAGCAAAGAGATCAACCAGCTGATCGAACAGTTTTCCAGACTCCCCGGCATCGGCGCCAAATCGGCGCAGCGGCTGGCATTTTACATTGTCAGTGAGCCGAAGGAGCAGGTCAAACAGTTTGCCGACACGCTGGTGAGCGCGAGGGAGCATGTGCGCTACTGCAAGTGCTGCCAGACGCTGACGGACCGGGAAATCTGTCCGATCTGCAGCAGCAAAAACAGGGATCACTCCACGATCATGGTGGTGGAATCGACCAGGGATCTGGCAGCCTATGAGAAGACGGGGAAGTACAACGGCGTCTACCATGTGCTGCACGGCGCGATTTCGCCGATGCTCGGAATCGGTCCGAATGATATCAGGATCAAAGAACTTCTCGTGCGCCTGGAATCGGATGAGGTGAAGGAAGTGATTCTTGCCACCAATTCCAGCCTGGAGGGCGAGGCGACCGCCATGTATCTGAGCAAGCTGATCCGGCCTGCCGGAATCAAGGTCACCCGGATCGCCAGCGGTGTGCCCGTGGGCGGGGATCTGGAATACACGGATGAGGTAACGCTTGCCAGAGCGCTGGAGGGCAGAACACAGCTCTGAGTCCGTCCGCATCGGCCGGCAGGGGAAGCACCTTTGGAGGGTTGGTTCAAATGGATAAGTATGAGTATCGGCTGAAGACGGAGCATATTCAGCAGATCGCGCTGAAAAGGCAGTACCAGGAGGCGGCGTCGCTCTGCGACACGATCGACTGGACGCGGGTCCGCGATGTGAATATGCTGCAGATTGTGGCCGAGGTATATACAAAGGTCAGAAGATATCAGGATGCGATCAGCGTGCTGGAGCAGGCTTACCGCAATTCGCCGCTGGGCCGGAGAATTGTCTACCGCCTGGTCGAGCTGGGACTGCAGTCAGGCAGCTACGAACTGGCGTCCCGCTATTTCGATGAATTCTGCCGGATCGCACCGCACGACCCGAGCCGGTATATTCTGCTCTACAAGATGGCAGTCTCCCAGCACGCGACGACGGATGAAAAGATTGTCATCCTCGAGAAATATAAAAAAGAAGATTTTGACGAAAGATGGGCCTATGAACTGGCAAAACTGTATGCCCTCAAAGGCGACAGCGACAGCTGCGTGCAGCTGTGCGACGACATCATTCTGTGGTTCGGCTTCGGCGAATTTGTGGAGAAAGCGCTGCTGCTCAAGGCAAAGTATGTGTCGCTGACGCCGGAGCAGCTTGCGAAAAAGAAAAAAATCGAGGAAGACCGGCAGGCAAAGGCCCGCGAGGCGGATGCCAGGGAATATGAGGAGCGCAGCCACCGGATCGAGAGCATTCAGGGCGTGCCGGATACGGTCACGGATCTGCACGTGGACCGCACGCTGGCCAAGGTCGGCGAGAATACGGCGCGGCAGGTGCGGATCATTGATGATGCCGACCGTGCGTCCCGCGGGGAGGCCGGGAAGGTTTCTGTCACCAGCCTGAGTGAGACGGGCGCCGGCAGCAGTACTGCGGCAGAGGCGCCGGAGGGTTCCGCGGAAGAGGCCGGAAAGAATGCCGGGAAGGCATCCCGGGAGGAATCGCCAGAGAGTACCCGGACCAATATCTGGAACCCGTCCTCCTGGGCCCGGGTCGCATCGGCTGCGTCCCGCGCACAGAAAAATCTCCTGACAGGGAGGGAAGAAACCGGGCTGCAGAGAGATACCAGCGCAGAAAAAGAGACCGGTGCGCAGAAAGAGACCGGTGCGCAGAAAGAGACCGAAGCGCGGAAGGAAACGGAAGTGCAGAAAAATACCGCCGTGGGTACAGAGGGCGCTTCGGCAGGCAGCGGCGCGGAAAATACCGGCGACAGGCCGCAGACGGTATCTGTGCCGGAGGACAGGGCAGCGGATTACAGTAATATCCAGATTACGCTTCCTACCTATGACGATGTGCTGACGGGGGTATTTGCGAAGGCGCCGGAGGAAGTTCCGGCGGAGGACATCCCTGCGAATGAGATTGAGGCGGCCGATACCGCATTTGCGGAATCGGAAAGTGTTGCCGTCGAAGAACCCGCGGAGGACAGCGAACCTGAGGAATCGGAATCCGATGAATCCGCAGAGCCGGAGGAAGACAGCG
>OMZJ01000082.1 GCA_900315495.1 uncultured Lachnospiraceae bacterium | reverse complement strand
CTGCGACACGCAGGAAAAGACAAGGAAGAACACGGAGTTCTTCAGGGCAATTCCCATGGTCTCATCCTTCATCAGCTGTTTGTAATTCTGCAGACCGATCCATTTCGGCGGGGTCAGCGCATCGTAGCTGCAGAACGAGTAGTACACGCTCTGCAGGATCGGGATGAAAAGAACCAGGGTAAACAGCAGGAACCCCGGTCCCACAAACAGGATGATTGCCTTTTTGTTTCGCAATAACTTGTCCATATGCCCTCCTTGCCTCTGTCCGAACTGCTCCAGGCCGCGGCGAATGCTGTCGTTTTTTGCGATGCCGAGATCATCCGTCTCCGAACTCCCGGCTGTCCGTTTTCCTGGAAGCCTGAAAACGGGCGGGAGCGCCAGATTTCTGGTCTCCCGCCCGCTGACTGACTGCGAAAATGCTCAGCCGGCGTCTCTCACGCCGCCGGGGTTGTTATCCTGATACCAGTCTTCAATCTTCTGGAAGGCCTCTTCCGGCGAGTAATCGCCGAGATACATGGAAACCATCGTATCATCGAAGAAGGATCCTGCCTCTGTTGTCGCAAGGGACTCATTGTAGAATCCGAATGTGGATGAAGCGTTCTTGAAGATGTCCATGACATCCGCCAGCTGTGCCGGTGCCTTGGAGGCATCATACTCAACCTTGGTGACCGGAATCTTTCCGCCGACTTCCGCCGTATACTTCTGGGCGGTGTCATCCGTGAAGTACTTCATCAGGGCGATGCAGGCCTCCGGATACTTGGTGGAAGAACTCATGGCAAGGGAATCGGATTTCGCGATGACTCTGTCCGGATCATTGCCGCCCTCGATCGCCGGGAACTGGAACACGCCGCATTTGTCCTCAATCGCCGGATTTGCTCCGTTCATCTGCGCGATCGCCCAGGATCCCTGAATCAGGATGGCCGCTTCCTCATTGTAGAATGCCGCAGTTGCCACATCATTGCTGTCGCCTGCTGCAGTCGGCTGGAAATACTTGGAGAGCTCCACCAGTTTTTCACCTGCTGCAACGGTCTTGTCGTTGTTCCAGCTCTCCTCGCCGGACTCCACCTTGGAAAGGTCTACGCCCTCTCTGTCGCAGAGATATCCGGCCAGCATGGAAAGGCACCATGCGGTACCGGCCGAAATCGTTATCGGCGTATATCCCGCATCCTGCAGCTTCTGGCAGACATCCAGGAAATCATCCCAGGTCTCCGGAATGTCGCATCCGGTTTCCTGGAACATATCCTTGTTGTAGAATACGCAGGCAGCTGCGATATTCAGCGGAACCGCATAAATCTTGTCATCATAGGTCTGCTGGGCAAACACGGCGTCGCTGGAGAAGGTGTCCTTCCAGCCGTCCGCTTCCAGATACTCATCCAGCGGAGCCGCAATGCCGGGATCCACATAGACGTCCAGGTTCGGGCCCGGGCTGACAATGAAGACATCCGGCGTCTGTCCGGCTGCAACAAGTGCATTCAGCTTGGTGTAATACTCTTCCAGGTTGGTTGTGATCGGTGTGCAGTGATACTTGCCCTCATAATCGGTGTTGAACCGCTCAATAACCTGCGCATAGCCCTGGGAAATCAGGTCATCCGTGGCCTCCAGGTCATCCCAGAACATCCAGGAGATCTCCTGGACATCATCGTCGGCAA
This sequence comes from uncultured Lachnospiraceae bacterium, assembly GCA_900315495.1. Taxonomy (GTDB): domain Bacteria; phylum Bacillota; class Clostridia; order Lachnospirales; family Lachnospiraceae; genus Anthropogastromicrobium. Next base: position 13,890 of record OMZJ01000082.1, on the reverse strand, counting down.
AGACATTTGCCGCCGGTCCGGCGAGCATTGAGAACGACATTGCCGCTGACAACAGAACCGCCAATTGTTTTTTCATCATAGCCTCCCATTTTTACGTAAACGTTTTTGTCCCGCGCACCTCTGCGCCTTCGGAACTCTGTTGTCTCTATCATAGCAGGGAAAGGGGCCTGATAATGGCAAATTGTTGCCATAAAATTGTCATTTAGTGCTTTATTTACATTTTGAGTCATGTATAATCTGACGGAATTTTGGCAATTATTCTGAGAAATCTGCACATTATTGCTTCTGTTTCTCGAGTGAGGCCCCTCAATTTATCTCTTTTTTGGCTTATCTGTTGTCACGACATGGCATTCCTTCTGTTTTTTGGCTATAATAAAAAGCAAGTTTTATCGTGTGAATTGTCTGAATGGGCTTGCATGTGCCTTGCAGGAGCAAGAGGTACAGAGAAGACCATATTCAACTGGCCGGCAGTGCCGGGCCTTTGAAATTCCCTTCCGGGGAGGTGAATTCCAGGATGATTGAACAGCTGGACGGAAAACACGAAACCGTCCATTACAAGAGAGAGACCCATCTGAAACTGTATCTCAATGACAAATGCGAGTATTATCCGCCCCACTGGCACACCGACATGGAGATTATCTGTCCCTGGGAAGGAGTATACCGGGCCATCTGCGAGGATCGAGTCTTCGATCTCTCCCCGGGTGATATTCTCTTTATCCCGGGCGGGATCATCCATGAGCTTCCCGCCGTGCACGGCAAGCGGATTATTTTCCAGATCAGCTGGTCGACTGTCTATGATATTGCCGGGATCCAGACGATTCTCGGCCGGATGAGCCCCTCCACGCTGGTCACCAGGCAGACCATGCCGGACATCTGGGAAAAGGTTCACCAGGATCTCGAGGATATTCTGGGGCTCTATCAGGAAAACGGCGTTCTGTCTGAAGCCGCAGTGTACGCAAAAGCGATGGAGATGATCTGCCTGATCGGCCGGGACCTGCAGCCGCAGAAGAGCAGTTCCGCGGGCAGCCGCCTGCATCCGCACAGCGAATCCATCCAGTCTGTCTGCGCCTATATCCGCAGCCACTGCGCGGAGCCGATCTCGCTGCAGGAGGCGGCCGACATGGCCGGATTCTCGCGCTACTACTTTGCCCGGCTTTTCCGCGACTTCACCGACCAGTCCTTTCATCAGTATCTAATCGGCAGGCGTCTCGCGCTGGCAGAAAATCTCTTGATCGATACCCGGTATTCCATTCAGGAAGTGGCACTGCAGGCGGGCTTTTCCTCCAGCGCCGCCTTCTGCAAGGCCTTCCGACAGGCGCGGGGCATCGCCCCCGCAAAATACCGCAGCCTGTATCAGCACTGAAGGACGGAAGGACGTACCAGCGGGTGTTTCGAAATGGAATACTGCAGGGACCCGGCCTCAGGAAGGCATGCATCCTGCATGACTGACCCGGCAGATCCGCGGCGGCTGCTCACCGAATCTGCCCGTTCCCGTAGATCTTATATTTGTACGTGGTCAGTTCGCGCAGTCCCATCGGCCCGCGGGCATGGAGCTTTGCGGTGGAGATGCCGATTTCCGCGCCGAAGCCGAAGCATCCGCCGTCCGTGAACCTGGTGCTGGCATTCCAGTACACGCAGGCGCTGTCGATGCCGTTCAGGAATTTCTCGGCGTTTTCCTTCGTCTCGGTGATGATGGACTCGCTGTGCTTTGTGGAGTAGTGATTGATGTGCGCGATCGCTTCCTCCACGCTGCCGACGGTTTTGACGGAGATCTTGTAATCCAGATACTCCGTGCCGAAATCCGCCTCCGATGCCTCGTGCAGGAGCGCCGCCGGGATTTCCTCTGCGCCCCTTAATACAGCGAGCGCCTCCGGATCCGCGTACACCTGGACGTTCTTTTCCGAAAGCTTCTGCACCACCGGGACCAGGACGCTTCCCAGCACACTGCGGTGGACCACCAGCGACTCGCAGGCGTTGCACACGCCGATGCGCTGGGTCTTGGCATTCAAGACAATCGGCACGGCCTTGGCCGGATCCGCCGTCTCATCGAGATAGATGTGGCAGTTGCCCGCGCCGGTTTCAATCACCGGCACGCTCGCATTGCGGATGACAGCCTGAATCAGACGGCCGGAGCCCCGCGGAATCAGCACATCAATGTACCCGTTCAGCCGCATGAAGCGGTCGGTGGTTTCGTGGTCGGTCGCGGAGATCAGGGCCAGAACGTCCGGATCGGCACCGGCCTCGGCGATCGCGCCGCGGAGCACGTTCGTGACCGCCAGGTTACTGTGAATCGCATCGGATCCGCCTTTCAGGATGACCGCGTTGGAGGACTTGAAGCACAGGGACCAGGCGTCGCTGGTGACATTGGGCCGCGCCTCATAAATGATGCCGATCACGCCGATCGGCACACTCACCTTACAGATCTTCAGCCCGTTCGGCCGCTCAATGGTCTCCAGCACGCGGCCGGTCGGATCCGGCAGCGCCGCCACATCCCGCACCGCCTGCGCCATGCCCCGGATGCGGTCTTCGGTCAGACGGAGCCGGTCCTGAAGTCCTGCCAGCATCCCGTTCGCCGCGGCATTCTTCAGATCCTCCGCGTTCGCCGCCAGGATCTCCCCGGTGTGCACCTCCAGCGCATCGGCGGCATGGCACAGCACCGCGTTTTTCTGCTCCTCGGACAGTCCCGCCAGCTTGTAGGACGCCGCGCGGGCCTTTCTCCCCAGTTCCCTCAGTTCTTCCTCCGTCATGATGCCTTCCTTTCCGAAGAGAGCAGCGGTTTCTGCCGCTGCCCCGGGTTCATCGTTCATCCGTACCAATCTGTTTGCCTGGCCGGCAGAAGACGGTTCTGCCCTGGCTCTGTCAGAGATTCCTTATTCGTCGCCGTCCGCATCATCCGCGTCCTGCGCTTCCGCCTCGTCCTCGCCCTGCAGGTATTCCATCAGGTTGAAGTTGTTATTCTTGTGCGCCGCAAACAGCGTGCCCACTTTCTTTCCCGCAATGATATCGCCGATCACGTCCGCTGTCGTAAATTTCGCGATGACCATGTCCGCGCCGGAGTCCGTCGCGATCCGCGCCGCGGCAAGCTTGGAGCTCATCCCGCCGGTGCCGACGCTGGAGCCAGTATCCGAGCTTCCCATCTGCAGAATGTGCTGGTCAATCACCGGCACGAACGGAATCAGCTCCGCGTTCGGATTCTTGTGGGGATCGTCGGTGAAGACACCGTCGATGTCGGACAGCAGAATCACCAGATCCGCGCGGATCAGCGCTGCGACAATCGCCGCCAGCTGATCGTTGTCGCCGAACGTCTCCACCTGATAGATTTCGGCCGTGGAGATCGTGTCGTTCTCATTGACGATCGGAATCACGCCAAGATACAGAAGCTCCTCGAAGGTGTTGTACGTGTTGCGGCGCGAAACCGGGTTGACAATCACGTTTTTGGTCAGCAGAAGCTGTGCAGCCACGGTGCTGTACTCCGCAAACAGTTTCTGGTAGGTCATCATCAGCCTTGCCTGGCCGACCGCGGCAAACGCCTGCTTCTCCGCCATGCTGCGCGGGCGGCGCCGGATGCCGATCGTCTGCCGGCCGCAGGCGATGGCGCCGGAGGATACCAGCACAACGTCCCGCTCCTCCCCTTTCAGATCCGTGATCACCCGCACAAGTTTCTCGATCTTTCCAAGGTACAGATCCCCCGTCTCGGGATGCGTGATGCTGGCAGATCCCACCTTGATCACAATCCGCTTTTTCTTCTGTAAAAGCCGGCGCATTTCTTCCTGATTCATTGATTCCCCTTCCGACGGCACTGACAGACTTTCCTGTCTCCATCTTCCGGTCAAGTTTACCCTGAATCCGGGTGCAATACAAGCGCTTCCCTCGCGGGGCGGCGGAGATTGGGACCCGGAGGATCCGATCCATATACGCAGAATCCAGGTGTTTCACGTACGATGGAGCGAGAAGGGCCGGCCGGAAAAGCCGGAACGCATCCTGCTTTTCCCATGAGGAGATGCTATAATATCGTCAGAAAACCTGAATCCTTTACTATCCTCAGGATTTCCCCGCGGCTCCGCATCCGAACACAGAGATACACCCGTAAGGCTTCCCCTGTCGGAGCCTGCAATCACATACCCCAGACAAGAAAGGAGAGAGCCCGGGTTCCCCGCACCAAACGTGCGGAACTCCCGGGCCGAAACACCATCCATGAAAAGTAAAAGTACCAATCCTGTGGAATACCGCCCCTTTGCCTGCAGTCGGGACGGACTGACCATCCGCGGCACGATCTTCCGGCCGGCAGCGCACCCCTCCGTCCGGAAACTTCCGATTGTCATCATTTCCCACGGCTTCGGCGGATGCTGGAAAGACGTCGAGCCGTACGCCCGCTTTATCGCGGGGATGGGTTTTGCCGGCATCGCCTTTGATTTTAACGGCGGCGGGCCCCGCAGCACCAGCGACGGCGCCACAGAGGACATGACAGTCTACACGGAATCCGAAGACCTGAAGGCCGTCATCCGCGCGGCCGCGGAGGAACCGGATCTCGACGCCGGCGACGTCACCCTCATGGGCTGCAGCCAGGGAGGCGTCGTCTCTGCCATCACTGCATCGACCATTCCGGATCAGGTTCATCGGCTGATTCTGTTCTTCCCGGCGCTGTGCATCCCGGATGATGCCAGAAAGGGATCCATGCTGCAGGCCCGCTTTGACCCGGAAAATATCCCTGCCATCATTGACTGCGGCGCAATGAAACTCGGCGCAGCCTACCCGGAATCCGTGATGCGGGATGACTTCCGCAATTACCTGAAATTCTCCGGACCGTCGCTCATCGTCCACGGGACAGACGATCCCATCGTGAACGTCCGTTATTCAGAGGAAGCAGCGGAGGTTCTGCCCGACGCAAGGCTTTTCCTCGTCACCGGTGCCGGCCACGGCTTTGCCCCCGGACCGCAGGATGACGCCGCGATGGGCGCCGTGTCCTGCTTTCTGGACGGATACGAAGAGTTCACACAGGTGAATGTTGCCTGCGACAAACCTGTGCGGCGCGGTTCCGGGCTGAAAATTCATGTCTCCATCCCGTTCATCGGGACCGCAAAAGGCGACTTTTCCGGCATGATCCTGGCGGGCGCCTCGGACGAGCAGGAGTATCAGGGGACGCAGAATCTCTCGATGTGCGCCACATACACGATTGACGGCAGGGATTCGGCCGGTGTCTCCGGCTCCATCCACGTGATCAACCGCGGCACCGCCGGGGACTGGCATCCCACGGTCACGGCGGATGGCGGCGTGCTCTCCGGCTGGGATCTGACCGACTGCCGCGCGGTGCTTGATTTCCGCCCGGAGGGGCCGATGGTACACCTGTACGCCAGAAAGAAATCATCTGCTGCTGATCACTGACGCCGCATGATGTTCATTTTCCGCGCAGACGTGTATCTGTGCACATCGCCCGCGCCATTTTATCCTTAATGCCCGGATTCCGCGGTTCTCTTGATTTTTGTCCGCATCTGCTCTCCTGCGGTCAGTGATTCGCCGCAAGGAGGGCCCTGGCCTTTTCGGCATCCTCCCGTTTCACCTCAAGGTGATAAATCTTCCGCTCTTCGGTGGAAGGCGCCTTCGTCTTTCCAGCGTAATCCTGCGGCCGCATCTTGGCACCGCACCCGCCGACTGGGAGTTCCTGCGTTTCCCAGACGTTGGTGCGGATTCCGGCATCCCGGAGAATATTCTCCGCTCTGGAAATTGCTTCCGGATTTTTTCCCTCCAGGAGCGTCTCCTTCTTCTCGAAAATCCACATCTACTTTTTTCTCCCGCTGTTTTTCGTTATCGCCGTTCCTTTGTTACTTTTCCGACAGCTCCACACCGTCTGACTCCATCAGGATTTTCATCGCCTGATACTGGTCATCCGCCAGGACCTCAAGGTGATAGACCACGCGCTGGTTATCCTTGTTGACGAGAGTCTTCCCGGACCAGTCCGAGGGGCGCATGCCGGCGCCCTGTCCCGTCACCGGAACCGGCTCTGTCTCCCAGGTGTGTACCCAGATCCCTGCCTGCTGAAGCTGTGCCTTTTTCTTTTCCACCAGGCCTTTATCACTGGTGTTCACGAGAGTTGTTTTCTTCTTAAACAAATGCATATCTTCTCCTTACAGCTCACGGATCCGGTTCTGCAGCATGCTGCCCACCGCCTCCGCGAACAGGTCCAGGCTGCGGATGCGGACAAAGTTCCGGTCGTAGATGCGCCGGCAGTTGGTCAGCGCATCGTCCTCCCCGGTAAAGACGCACAGCACGTCAATGCCCTGCATGCGCGCCGCATGCACTTCCGCCGAGGTGTCCGACACGCCGAGCGCCGCTGCGTAATCGCGGTACTGGCCGGATCCCGTGCGCACCTTGATGACGTCATTCGGCTTGCAGTCCGAGAGAACGATGAGGATCCGGTGATCCGCATGGTTATTCTTCATCATGTTCGCGGCGAGCCGGATGGCCAGCCCGTCGCGGTTTGCCCCTGCCGTGAAGAACCGGAAAATCTCCCGGTTGCGGTCGTTCTCGTCATAGTCGCGGAACTGGTTCAGAATCGTATAGCCGTTCATCGAGCAGAAAGAATACACCCGCACCGGGATATGGCAGGCGGTGAGCGCCATGGCGATCATATATCCCTGCGCCGAGACAGTCTCCTGGCGGTGAATCTGGGACGTTGAGGCATCGAGCAGAATGTCAACCGTCAGATTCCCAGAGTCTCCCCGGATGGTGTGGTCGAAGACCTTGTCATCCCCCAGCTTCAGTGCCCGCCAGATTCTGCCGGCGTTGAGCCGGTCATAGGAAGACTTCACCACCTGGTCATCCAGATGCATCAAGAGGGAGTTGCGGATCCGCTCCGTCAGCTTTTCAATCTGCGTGTGGTAGCGCTGCCTGCGTTCCTCATAGGCCTTCTCATTGGCCTTTGCCTGCTCGATCGCCGCCTTGTGCATCTTCCCGGCGTAGCCCTTCTCCAGCATGTCCTCGGTGTACTCGCCTCGGGTGATGTGGAGTTTGACATCGGTGTGATTTCCGGTGCAGCAGGCCTTCTCCAGCTCTTTCGTTGTCTTGTCATCCAGCGCGGGTTTTCCGAAGTAGTCGGTGATGTACTCCTTCAGGCCTTCGTCGGTCTGGGCGCTGTACGCCGCAAAGGCGACCGAGAGATGGCTCTGGTCGAGCACGGCCGAGCCGTACTCATCCACATGTTCCCCGTAACCGAAGGCCAGATGCCGGACCGGGCCGAGATTTCCCGCCTGCCCGTTTTTCCGGCGCCGCAGGAAGAACAGTGAAAACGGATTGATGTGTTCTTTTCTGCCGGTTTCCCCCGCCTTCCCGTTCCGGCGATAGGTAAAGAATGTCTCCAGCGTGCGGGTGAGCGAATCAATGACGCCGTCCGTGTCCAGCTCCGGGCCGATCTCAATCGCGTCGAGCAGCTTGACGTCCACCGGATCCGGGAGTCCCGCGTTCCGGCCAAGGCTGCGCCGCAGATGTCCGAGCAGGATGACATCCGCCCGGCTGTGGCTGATTCCCGGCTTGACATGCGGGAGCTTCCGCTTTGCATATTCCTGGCGGAGGTACGGGAAAACCGGGCGCACATCCTTTTCCTTCAGGAAGGCTGCGTTCTCCAGGGCGATCCAGAAAAGCGACTCATACACCGTCTGATCAATCGTTTCGTAGAACGTATTATAGAAGAGCTTCAGTTTCTTCCAATCATAATGCTTGTGGATGGCACCGACGATACTATTCCAGTACAGCTCGGCCCTGCCCTCCTCGTCATAGACCCGGAAGCCTGTTGAAATCGTATAATCCTGCGCGCCGTTCCAGATCAGGTTTGCCGCGCGCTTTTTCTCAAACTCAGATATTTCCATCAGTCAAACAGCTGATCGCGCGAGAGATCTCCCGGGAAGCGGACCGCGATGAGATCCGCCACCAGCTGACGCTCATACGTGTCAAAGCACTTGTTGGTAATGCCGAGGTTCAGCGCCTGCACCACCGGGAGGCCGCCGTCCATCATGCCAATCGCCGCCAGAAGCCCGCGGAGGTCGAGCGCCTTCGTCGAAATCTCGCCGCCCTCGCACTTCTTCTGGATCTCGTCAAACAGCTGCGCGAACTGGGCGGCATAGGTTTTCTTCAGAGACGGATACTTGTCCCGGATCAGCTTCTCCAGATTGTCACGGGTAATCACCGGCATCTGAATGATCATGAAGCGGGAGGCGAGTGCCTCATTGATCTCCCGCGTTCCGGCATAACCGTAGTTCATCGTCCCGATGAAGCGCGTTGCCGGGTGGAGGGAAATCCGCTCATATCCCGGCACATCGATGATGCGGCGGAAGTCCAGCGTTGCGTGCAGCACCGCGAGGGATTCGTTCTTTGCCATGTTGATCTCATCGAGAACGCCAAAGCCGCCCTCCTGCGCGGTCTCCAGGATCGGGCCGCTCCGCAGCTTCACCCTGCCGTCCTCGAAGGTGTCCGTGCCGATCAGCGACTGGGCGTCGGTATTGATATAAAAGCTGATATCCCACTCCGGGCGGTTGAAGGCCGCTGCCAGTCCCTGGGCGAGCACGTTCTTGCCGGTCGCCTTCGGACCGACCAGAAGGAGGTTCTCTCCGGCAAGGAGCGTGGAGATCGCCTCTTCCCACACTTCTTTCCCATAATAGTTGTACATCGGAACCGGGATCCGCTTCATATCCACCGCTTCGTTCTCATAGGTCTTCCGGAAAGCCCGGATCTGATCGATCAGCCGTTCGGATACGCCCTCCCGGGATAAAAACGCCAGAATGTCCATGCTAGTCATACCTCCTAACTCTCACAGGCCGCATTGTAACACAAAGCGCCGGACGGGAAAAGTCCCGCCCGGCGCCTGTACTTTCCATCTGTTCTCAGGTTTCCCGTCTGTCAGGCCTTGGCCGAAGCCGCCTTCACTGCGGAAGCCTTCTTGTTCGCGTTGAGAACAACGACGATCAGGTAGCAGATCGTGAAGATTGCACCGATCACATATGCCGTATTCCAGCTCATGAAAGCCGTACCTGCGGTCTGTGCCGGATTGTGAATCAGATAAGTGCTGGTGCAGAATGCGTAGAATGCAGCCGGAATCAGCGGAATCCACATAAACTGCTTCTTGTTGTGCATCGCCAGATAAGCAGCGATGCAGGCCAGAGCAAACAGGGAGATCATCTGGTTTGCCCATGCGAAGTATCTCCACAGGATGTTGAATCCGTTTGCATCCGTCTTTGCCCAGACCAGAATGACGTAGACCAGGATGAAGACCGGAATCGCAAGGCCGAGTCTCTTACCGTTGTTGTCCTGCTTCAGGTGCAGGGAATCTGCCAGCGTCAGACGAAGAGCACGCAGTGCCGTATCGCCGGAGGTGATCGGGAGTACGATGACGCCGATCAGGCCGATCATGCCGAGGATCGGGCCCATTGCATTCTTGCAGATGACACCGACGACGGAGGTTGCCGCAATGATGTGATAGAAGCTGCCGTTCTCCGCTGCAAAGTAGCCTGCCTGAAGGGCACCGTCCTTCATGGCCGCCGCTTCGGTGGACGCCTGAAGGAACTTGTTGGCTCCCAGGATAGAGACACCGCCGCGGTCCGCACCGAGGTTGATCATGCCCATCGTGCCGGCTGCCCAGCACATTGCGATGAAGCCCTCGACGATCATCATGTTGTAGAAGCACATCCGGCCGTTCTTCTCAGACTCCATGGTTCTGGAGATCAGAGCGGTCTGGGTGGAATGGAAACCGGAAAGGATACCGCAGGCAACGGTCAGGAAGAAGACCGGGATAAAGTGACCTGCCTTGAAGTAGGCAGCAAAGTCAAAGCCCGAAACATTCATCGTTGCATCGGAAGCACCACCTGCTGCGCCTAACGATCCGGAAACCGTGCCGCTGACCGTATTCCAGTTGGCCCAGATATCCGTCAGCGGATATCCCTTGGCGAAGATCGCAATAAAGATACCGACTGCGGAGATGATCAGGATCAGGCCGAAGATCGGGTAGACACGGCCGATGATCTTATCGATCGGGAAGACCGTCGCGATCAGGTAGTACACAAAGATGCAGGAATAAATCACCCATGTGGAAACCGCTGTCGCGGATCCGGAGAAGCCGAGCACCTGCGTCGAAAGGATATCGCCGGGGGTGTAGATGAACACAGCACCGACCAGAAGAAGCAGGATGCACATAAAGATGTCGTACAGGATGTACACACCCTTGTTGGTGTAGTTCTTGATCATATCGGGCATCTGCGTGCCGCCGTCTCTCGTGCAGATCATACCGGACATGTAGTCGTGCATGGATCCGCCGATGACGTTTCCGATCGGGATCGCAAGGAATGCAATCGGTCCGAACAGAATACCCTGAATCGGTCCGAGGATCGGTCCGGTACCTGCGATGTTCAGCAGGTTGATCAGACTGTTCTTCCAGGTCTTCATGGGCACGTAGTCGACGCCGTCCTGCTTTGCATAGGCAGGCGTCTCGCGATCGTCCGGCTCAAAGACACTCTCGCAGAATTTTCCGTACAGGCATCCGCCAACGAAAAGGATCGCGAGACCGATGATGAATGTTACCATAAGGCTCTCTCCCTCTCTTTCCATACGCAAAGGGATATGCCTTCCAAAGTAAATGCGGGGAAATGATATCTCTTTCGTATGATATATTAAATGTTTCATATATGATAGATCTTTTTTTCTCTCATTTCAATGCGGGAATATGTCTTTTCTACAAGAAAATTTTAATCTATTTTTTATAAAGTGCAGATTGCCCGCCGGAGTGCAGCCTGCCAAGCTCCGTTACCGAATAACTTTTTGATCCGGCAGATCATCCCGGCAGAATGCGGTCTGCCGTCCGCGGCGCGGTGAAAATCTTCCGGGATAGATCTTCTGAGCCGGAAGAATATAGCAGCAGAAAACGACAAATAAAAAAAGCCATCCCGGAAAATTCCGGAATGGTCTGGAAAAACCGCCTTTCGCAGAAAGACCCTTCGTCTGCCGAAAAAATTTCCTGATACGCTGACTCAGAAAGAACTTTCTACGGCGGAGAGAGCCTCCTGGTTCGGAAAGAGCCTCTGATCCGATTATTGATAATCGTTGACAAGGAACAGCGGTTTGATTGTCACAACCTGCTTGTAATCATCCCCGCTGAGCGCGACGGAGGAATCCATGCCCCTGAGATCGTTCTTCAGGACGTTTAAAGCATCCGCCGTATTTTCGGCTCTCCCCTCCTCCAGGATCCGGATCATCCGGTCGAGAACATAGGGATGGGCATAGACAGCCGGGACCGGAAAATCCGTCTGCTGCCGGAGGCTGCGCGCCATGTCTTCCCGCGCGGTCTCATATTCCCGCTGCAGCGCTTTCCGGGTTGTCTTGCGGTTCGGCAGGATCTTGCTGTTCAGCATCAGAAAGACCAGCATGGCGCCGAAGAGAAGAATCAGGATGATGACGGTCCCGCCGACACCCCCGTGCAGGATCAGCCAGATGCCCGCCGCCAGAAGGACGAATCCCAGGGCCAGCATCAGGCCAGCCGCGATCTCATATCCGGGCTTCACCAGATCCCGGCGGCGCTTCATCTTTGCCGCCGACACCATGTGCTCATACAGGCTTGGCCGCTTCTCCAGGAAGCGCCGGGCAGACTCCAGCTCATCCCTTGCCTGCGCGGCTTCCTCCGAAAGGACGCGGTTTTGAATTTCCTTCTCTGCCTCCTCCTTCCGGCGCACTTTTTCCTCGCCGGCCGGAGAGAGCAGGCTGATCTCCGGATGATGTTCCTTCAGATCCTCCAGCATCTTGTCCGCATCCTGCAGATAGTGGAAGCTCGTCTGATACTCCTGCCCGTCCCCGTAACGCACCACGAGGTAAAGAATCGGGGCGAGGAGTCCCTTTCCGCTTGCCTGACTCTCCGCCACGCGGCGGTAGACATGCGTCACCTCGCCGTAGGGAATATAGTGGGAACGGGGCATCATTCCCCCGCCCATGTAGATGGCTTTCGCGCCAAGACCGCACTGGTCATAGTGCTTCGCCTTTTTCCGGTCTGCCTTCAGTTCCGCATCCGGTATCGTTGTCTTTCCGATTGCCTTTGGTAAGCTCATCCCTGCACCTGTGCTTTCCGTATGATGTCGATGCAAATCTTAGTCGAAAGGTACAGTCGATGTCAAGCCTGCGCGGCGACTGTTTCGCATCTGCCGTCATCTGCCGGTCACCGCATGATACCCGCGTCATTCCCGGCCGAAATTCTGATTCAGGAACTCTGTCCACTCTTCCTGTGTCATTCCCGGATCCATAGAAATCGAGAAGGAATAATCTCCGTCTGTCCACACCGCAAGGGTGAGCGCATCCGCGGATTCTCCCTTCAGCACGGCGGTGACGCTTCCGGACGCCCCTCCAGTCAGTGTGACATTGCTGCTCTCCGGATACTCCGAATCATCGCCGGACACATCGTCCGTTCCCTCGGCCTTGCGGAAAACCGCCTGCTGTCCATCCGCCCCGGTGTACACGATCTGCGCGGTATCTCCCGCGAGCGCAGAATATTCCGTCAGAGAATGCTCCGCTGAGAACGGCAGGCCCGACAGATCGGAAACCACAAAGCCGACTGCCGCCGACAGTTCGTCCGCGGATGCGAAGATCTGCTGATCCATGCTGCCGCCGACGCCATCCATCTGGTCAGACGTTCCGAAATTCTTCCGGCCGGTTACGGCTGCCTCTGTCTGCACGTCCTCCGCTGCGGCCTCCGGATTCCCTTCCCGCAGATCCGCGTTCTGTCCGTCTATGTCTGCCGCACCGTCCGATGCCTTCTGCGCGCTGTACCTGGCCTCGACCGGATACCCGGAATTCTCCGTTCCGCCGCGGTTTCCCGTCAGAATCGGCTGGAAAGAAAGCGCCACCAGAGCAATCAGGATCGCTGCAGCGGCCGGTACAACCCGCATCAGGGTCCGTAACCGCAGAATCCGGTGGGGCTTCCCGCTCTCTCCGGATGGCTCACCGGTGAAATCCGCCTGCCGGATATTTGTCAGGATCCGCTCGCGCATCGGCGCGGTCACGGTCAGGCGGCTCATCACTTCCCTGTATTTTCCTTCATCCCGCAAAGTCATATTTCTCCCTCAGAATCTCTTTCAGCCGGATCCTGCCCCGCCGCAGGTCCGACCGAACCGTCGCTTCCCGCCGTCCCGTGATCGACGCAATCCCTGCCGTATCATACCCTTCCTGATAGAACAGATGGATTGCCGTGCGCTGATTCTCCGGCAGGCTTTTCACCGCCTCCCATACAAAAGACAGGTCCTCCCTCTGTTCCGCCACCAATTCCTCGTTCAGTTCATCGGCGGATCGGATCTTGTTGTACGCAATCCGGTTTTTCGCCAGATTTCCGGCCACCCGGAGCAGCCAGGCCTTTTCATGCGCCTCGTTTTCAAAGACCGGTGCCTTCTGCAGATACCGGATCAGCGTTTCCTGCAGGATCTCCTCCGCATCCGGTTCGCTGTGCACGAACGTATAGGCATACCGCAGGATGCTGTTTCCATACTGATCCAGGAGCCGCTCCGCCTGCCGGTTCCGCTCCTCGGCCTGCATCCCGGGCGTTCCGGGGTTCTCCGGTTTCTCCGCATCAGATTCCCCGGTTTCTCCGGTTCTCCTCCCGCGGAACAGAACCGCCGCGGCAGAAAGCCGCGCGGCCAGCCTGTCCGCACGCCGTACTGTTTCCCGGAACACAGCGAAAATCCGGGCAGACCTTCCCCTGCCCGGATGCTCTTCTCTGCAAACTGCTGCCAGAAGTGAAATCCCTGGAACGGATTCTGCGCTTCCCTTGACTGATACGATTCTCATCTTTCCCTGCACCTGCCGTCCTGTCGATTCCTGTTGTAATCCGTTCCGATCTTTTCTGGAATGCCGTGGTATGTCCTAAAATACACTCCG
>OMZJ01000081.1 GCA_900315495.1 uncultured Lachnospiraceae bacterium | reverse complement strand
TTCTGCCCCGGTGGACGCACTGGTCCGAGAGAGACCTGACCGCCGTCATGCGGGATCGTCCGGAGAGGGCTATGTATTCGAGATATCCGGCCGATGCACTGGAATCATCCGAAGCATCGGACAGTGCCGGAAATCCGGGAACTGACGGGAGCGGCGCGGATACAGGGAGAGATGTCCCGGTCCGCGTGGTACTGAAGAACCGTTCTGTCTGTGTCTATGAGGGAAATGACCGGATCCTGAGGACGCGGCGGGGCCTGAAGGTGTCCGAGGCGCTGACCGGCGATCTGGATGGAGACGGGCGGGATGAAATCATTCTGCTTCTCTGGAAGAGAGGCAGCTTCGGGTCGTCCCGTCCGTTCTGGGAAAAGAATGATACGCGGCGGTTTTCCCAGCATATTTTTATCTACACGATGATAAACGGGGAGATCGTTCCCTGGTGGTCTTCCTCCGCCATCGGAATGAAGGCTGCGGAGATATCCCTGCAGGAAAAACCTGGCGGGAGGGGGAAGAAGATCTGCATCACAGAGCCGGAAGGCAGTGCATCCGTATGGGCGTGGGGCGGATTCGGCCTGTACAAGACGGAGACAGCAGAAGTGCCTGCCGAAGGAAATACACAGGAGACAGAGATCTCTTCGGGAGAAGATAAAAGGGGAGAAGCTCATATTGTACGTTTCCTGGCGGCCGGGGACAATCTGATCTCAAATGCCATCTGTGACGCTGCGTATGATGAATCGACCGGTACCTGTGATTTCAGCGCGCTGTATGCCCCGATCCGGGAGGAGGTGCAGAGCCATGATCTTGCAGCCGTGAACGAGGAGACCATTCTGGTTCACGATCCCAGTCAGATAAGTTCCGGGCCCTTCTTCGGCACCCCGGATGTGATCGGCGATGATCTGCATGACGCGGGCTTCAATATCATCACTTCTGCCAATAATCACGCCTTCGACAAGGGAATCACGGGGATCGAGGATACCATCCGGTTCTGGGAAAAATACCCGGATGTGACGCTTCTCGGCATTCATGGTTCCAAGGAAGACAGTGAGAAGATTGATTATCTGGAAAAAAACAGCATCCGGTTTGCGCTGTTCAATTACAGCGCTGGAACCGGCCGCGCGGTTCTCCCGGAGGATCAGGCTTTTCGGATCGACCTTCTGGACCGGAAGGAAAAACTTCTTTCGGATCTGGAAACGGCAGAAAAAAGCGCCGATCTGAGCATCGTGTTTGTACACATGGGCGTGGAATATGAGGAGATTCCGACGGAGGAACAGAGGGAGCTGGCGCGGGAACTGACGGCAGCCGGGGCGGATCTGATCATCGGAACGCATCCCCACTGTGTGCAGCCGATGGAAACCGTGCACACCGAAAACGGCGGAACGGCAGTCGTATACTACAGCCTCGGCAATCTGGTCTCGACGCAGATGAAGGTCAGTACCGTGCTTGGGGGACTGGCGGAAGTCGTCATCGAGAAAGGGGATTCCGGGACGTCGATCCGGTCAGCAGAGATGATCCCTGTCGTCTGCCACATGCAGGCGCCTGAAAAGGAGGGAGGAAAACCATTTGTCGCGGCTTACCTTCTGTCGGATTATACGGAGGAGATGGCAGAGAACCATTACCTGAACCGGTTCGGGCAGAACGTAACGCTGTCCTCGCTGAAAGAGCACTGGGAAAGGGTGACCGGACAGGTTCTTCCGTGAATGTTGTGGTTGACTGGAAAACAAACAATGCGTATAACGGAAAAGACAACATGGATTGCGGGTAGCCGGTCTGGTCGGAATCCAGAACAGAAACGATGTGTAGAATCCGTTGATTGTCCGGTCAGGTGCGTCGCGGAATCCTCCTGCGGAAGAGAATTTCACGGAGAATCCGGACAGACGGCTGTGAAACAGCCACTTCATATTACAGGGAGGGGGAGAGGAGAATCCGTCGGCAGAAAGCAGATTCTCCGTGCAGAGAATGGAAAAGGCGAAATTCTGTTACCGGTGCGGTGCAAGGCTGGATGAAAGAACGGGCCTCTGCCCGCATTGTGATGCAAAACAACTGACTGCGTATTATTCCGGGCGGAATCAAAGATTGAAATCCGGAAGATCCGGGGACTCCGGCCGGCGCTCCGGAATGCCGTACGGGACTGGAAGGCCCGGCGGAGGAAACAGAAGAAATCACAGGAAACGGCGGAAACTTTTCCTGATTCTTCCTGTCCTTGTGTGCGCGGTTCTGATCGCTGCCTGCGGAGCATATTTATACTTTTACCAGGTTCCCGCCCCGTCCCTGACATCGATCATGGGCGACCGCCAGAACGCAGAGGGCAGTGCTTCATTCGAGAACGGTGATTCTGTGTATACGCCGGCCAAAGAGAGCATCGCGTACGATGAAGACAGCCATGTGATGTATTTCAACAATCAGCTGATTGTATATACTTTTTCAGAAATGAATGATGACTACGCTTCTGAATTAGCTGGGATGGTCAATGGAGAGGTGGTTGGAAAGCTGAGCGGAGGCATCAATGCGCTGCAGATTCGCGTGAATGCATCCACATTGGAGGAACTGAATGCAATGGCCGCGCAGCTGATGACCCGGGAGGATGTCCTGTTTGCCGGATATGACTATCCCGTACAGATGTCCCCGGCCGAAGCCGCAGCAGGAACCGATTCTGAAAGCAAAGCGGATTCCAATCCGTGGAGTGCAAATCCCAAGAAGCCGGCGAAGGATCGCGGAGATGAGGATCATCCGGACGGGAATGACTGGTGGGCGGAAGCCATCGGGGCTTACACGGCATGGCAGCACAGCGGTCAGTGCAAGCCGATCAAAGTCGGAATCATCGATGACGGGTTTGACGCGGATCATGAGGATCTTGCCGGACAGATTTCATTCCTTCCCGGATATACCGATCATACCAGCTCGGATCACGGAACCCATGTCGCGGGCATCATCGGAGCCCTGAACAATGATAAGGGAATCCGGGGCATTGCGGATTCTGCCAGACTGGTGTGCGTGGACTATTCTCCCGACGATTCTTCCGACGGCAGAGATTATCTGTCCACCGGAGAATATGCGGAAATTATTAAGCAGCTTGTCGAAAATGGCGTGAGCGTGATCAACGATTCCTGGAACCTGTATTTCCCTTCCTTTGAAACCATCAGAAAAGACATCTATCAGGACTGGAATCTGTTTCCGATCAAATATTTTATGAAGGGAAAAGAAGAAGCGTCGATGAAGGAAGCAGGCACCTATGACAGTTTCCAGCAGTGCTGGGACACCGCATGTGACCGGACCGCGCTGGATAGCACGATTGCAATGATCGAGTTAATGCTGAACGGACACCGGGATTTTCTGATTGTGGAGAGTGCGGGGAATGGAGAAGACAATGGCGGCCCCGGGGTGGATGCCCGGAAAGCCGGGTATTTCTGTGCAATCGACAATGACGTTTACAATCTTCTGAGCGAGAGGACGAGGAGCAGATTGTCGCAGGAAAATATTGATTACAGCGCGGTTGACCAGAGAATCCTGATTGTCGGTGCGGTTGGAAAGGAACACGATGCAAACGGGTACAAGATGACAACATATTCGAATTACGGCGCAGCCGTTGATATCTGTGCTCCCGGAGGGAAATACGGTGTTTTCAGCACGCTGGCCGGGAACCAATATGGCGGTCAGGCAGGCACCTCGATGGCGGCACCGATGGTTTCCGGGAGTGCTGCTCTTGTCTGGTCCTTAAAGCCGGAACTGTCCGCCCCGGAGGTTCGAGATATTCTGCTGACGCATACCATCACACAGGCTTACGGCGTGGGCGGCGGAGAGGGTGACACCTATCCGATGCTGAACGTCGGCGCTGCGGCACAGGCTGTCTCCGAAGAGAGTGCATCTTCAGAGAATACTTCGACGGAGGCAGAAACAGCTGAGACAAAGGAAACATCGGGAGCACCTGAGACAACGGGAACAACGGGAACACAGGAATCTTCTGCGGGTGACAAGACAATTGCTGCGGCAGCGGATCCGTCCTATGAAATAGAACCATTCAGAAATGCCCTTTCCACGTTCCTTTCCACAAACACTCTGCCGGATGGCAGCCAGGGATATCAGGTGCCGGAAGCAGTAACGTCCGGAAACTTTGCGGATTTTGCAGTCTGCGATGTCGACGGGGATGGGAAAGACGAATTGCTGATCTCGCAGAGCTATGGCTGCACAGCGGATATGTGTTCCTATATTTATGATTACGACCCGGATTTGAACAGCTTCCGATTAGAATCCAATGCGGCGGTGTTCGGCCTGCTGGATTTTTACCGCACCGGATATATGTCATGCGGCGAAAACCATGCACAGGGAATCGGAGGAGGCATGATCATCTGGCCGTATGATCTGCATCAATATGATCCGAATACGGACTCCTATTCGGTTGTCTGCAGTGTGGATGCCTGGGACAAGAACAACTATAACGAGAGCTATTATGGTCCGTTCCCGGATGACAAGGATCAGGATGGAAACGGCATCCTGTATGTCCTCTATCCGCCGGAAGGAGATACGTTCAATTATTCCGCTCCGGAGTACCTGGATGACGCGGAATATCAGGCGTATCTTTCTGACAAAACGGATCCGTCCGATGAAATCGCGTTTCAGCCGTATATTTTGAATACGGAGAATCTGGACCGGCTGGATGAGATCATCCAAAATCAGGAATGAGGGGAAAAATTTCTGACAGGACGTGATACAGGATGCCTGAAAGACAGTCTTTCATGCGGTTCTGCTCAAAGTTTTTATGCGAAAGGTTTGCGGGCGGCCATTGTTATACTTGGATCATTGTGAGGGAATATCATACAGGAATAACTGTGAGAGTATCATGCGGCAGAATGCAGAAAAAAGGAATCATACCAAAGAACAGATCAGCCCGTTTCTGAAAAGGGCGGTATTTTCCTCCTTCCTTCTGGCAGCAATCTGGTTCGGCAAGCCGGTTTCCGGGCAGCCGGTTTCGTCGGGGTCCGGAACGGAAACGACACAGAAAATTTCATCGGCCGTTCGGTCAGAAGCGGTGCGGAAATCCCACGCACAGGAGAATTCCACGGAGAATGAAGAAACCACGGCAGCGGACGGATTCTGCCTGGAAGCCCTGACGGAGAACCCGGCGCTTCAGAAAGCCGCGCGAGAACAATTGAAATCCCTGACCCTGGAAGAAAAGATCGGGCAGATCTTTATGGTTTCTCCGGA
>OMZJ01000079.1 GCA_900315495.1 uncultured Lachnospiraceae bacterium | reverse complement strand
GATGCGGCGGCAGCGCCGTCTCCGGCGGGGACCGCATCCGCGGCGGACTGAGAAGCCGCGGCAATCTCGTCACCGGCGGGATCCGCCTGGCCGGCAGCGGTCTTTTCGGCGGAATTCTGGGACACCGTGCTGCCTGCAGCAGCGGTCTGTGCCGCGGCATTCTGCACCAGGGCGGCATCCCCGCCCGCTGCGGTCTGTGCCACTGCCGAAGAACCGGCTGCGGCAGCGGCAGCAGTCTGTGCCGCTGCGATACCGGTGCCTCCGGCCGGCTGAAGCGCCGGGGCACTCGCGTCCTGGGCGGCTGACGGAAGTGTCGCGCTGTCGACTGAAAGGTACCGGTCAGACAGCGTCACCAGATTTCCGCAGCCCGCAAGCGGCAGCAGAGAAACCGCCGCAAAAATCGCACCTATTTTCTGCAGTTTCTTCTTTATTTTCATAGGCAAAATCCTTTGCGATCCGTTCGGAAACTTCTGCCGCCGGAGGGCGGAAGAAGCGGAATCGAACAATACCCTGCGACACAATTTTACTACACAGAGTCCCTGCACCGCAAGCCCGGCAGGATAGACGGCACGGCAGGCCGCACCTGTGCCGGGTGCGATTCCGGTCCGCAGCAAACTGCACAGGAGGCATGGAACCGTGCGCAGACGCGCGCAGGGTTTACTTTTATGGCGTTTCGTGTATACTTTAACTGCATTAGGGAAAGTACGCCCTTCTGCGCTTCCGCGCCAGTGCGCAGCGGATCGGAAAACAAATCCCCGTCGGGCCTTAGCCGGTGATGCGGGATTACAGGAGGCATAAATCAATGTACCAGATCAGCATGGATCAACCCTGCCATGTTCATTTTATCGGCATCGGAGGAATCAGCATGAGCGGCATCGCCCGGATCCTTCTGAGCCGCGGTTTTGCCGTAAGCGGATCGGATACGCATGAATCCGCGCTGACACGCAGCCTGCAGGAGCAGGGAGCGCAGATTCGTTTTGGTCAGAGAGCAGATAATATACCGGCGGACACCGATGTGGTGGTCTATACCGCCGCCATTCATCCGGATAACCCGGAATATGCGGGCGCGGTCAGCCGCGGCCTCCCGATGCTCACACGGGCCGAGCTTCTCGGCCAGGTGATGACAGCCTACGATGAGGCCATCAACATCGCCGGCACACACGGGAAGACCACCACAACGTCTCTGATTTCCGAGGTGATGCTTGAGGCGGGAATGGATCCGACAATCAGCGTCGGGGGTATTCTTCCGGCCATCGGCGGCAACATCCGCGTCGGCGGGGAGCACTATTTTGTGGCTGAGGCGTGCGAGTATACCAACAGTTTCCTGTCCTTCCATCCCACGGCAGAGGTGATCCTCAACGTGGAGGCGGATCATCTGGATTTCTTCAAGGATATTAATGATATCCGCCATTCCTTCCGCCGCTTTGCCGAGCTTCTGCCGGAGAACGGTCTCCTGGTGATCAACCGCGGGATCCGGGATCTTTCCTATTTCACCGAAGGGCTGAAGTGCCGGGTGATCACATTCGGGTGGGATGCGGATTCCGACTACAGCGCAAAGGATATTACCTATGACGAGTATGCCCATCCTTCCTTCACCGTGGTGAAGAAAGGTGTGGGGGAGGCGGGAAGAGTATCCCTGCACATCCCGGGTGAGCATAATATTCTGAATGCCCTCGCGGCGCTGGCCCTCTGCGACCACTACGGCATTCCGATGGCCGCCATTGAAAAGGGAATTTCCAATTTCACCGGAACCGAGCGCCGGTTCGAGCGCAAGGGAGCCTGGAACGGCGTCACCGTGATCGATGACTATGCCCACCATCCGCAGGAGATCACGGCAACGCTCAAGGCCGCACTCCGCTGCCCACACAAAAATCTCTGGTGTGTTTTCCAGCCGCATACGTATACGCGGACCAAGGCACTGATGGATGACTTTGCAAAGGCGCTTTCCCTCGCCGACAAGGTGGTGCTGGCAAAGATTTTCCCGGCCAGGGAGACGGATACGCTCGGCATCAGTGCGGACGATGTCCGGAAGAAAGTGGAGGCCCTGGGAAAACCGGCCTGGTATTTTGCGTCCTTTGAGGAAATCGAGGCATTTCTCCGGGAGCACTGTGTGCCCGGCGATCTTTTAATCACCATGGGCGCCGGCGACGTTTATAAAGTCGGCGACGATCTTCTGAAAAACTGAATATCGCAGATACATTCCGTTGTCAGTTATTTCCGGAGAGAGATTCCGGAAACCCAGTACAAATGGAGGGAATATGGCAGACAATCGCAATCTTGAAACGATCCCTTACGGAACTCTCGGACTGATTCCCCTCTCCAGCGCTGCATCAATGGGGGAGAAGGTTGACCGGTATCTGGTGGACTGGCGCAATCAGCGCGATCACGATTACATGTCCAGCCTGTTTTTCTGCGATTACCGCAAGGACAGCTATATTGTCAGCGCGAAGACGCCGCGCTTCGGCTCCGGCGAGGGGAAAGGCGTGCTGGAGGAGTCCGTGCGCGGCTACGATCTCTATATCCTGGTGGATGTGTGCAACTACAGTCTGACCTATTCGCTGCGCGGCCATGTCAATCATATGTCCCCGGATGACCACTATGCGGATCTCAAGCGCATCATCGCCGCGGTGGAGGGCAAGGCCAGACGGGTGAACGTCATCATGCCGTTCCTGTATGAGAGCCGCCAGCACAAGCGCACCACGCGCGAGTCGCTGGACTGCGCGATGGCGCTGCAGGAGCTCACCAAGATGGGCGTCGCGAATATCATCACCTTTGACGCGCATGATCCCCGTGTGCAGAACGCGATTCCGGGGGATATGTTCGAGAGCGTTCCCTGCACCTACCAGTTTATCAAGGCCCTGCTCCGGGAGGAGCCGGACATCGTGATCGACAAGGATCACATGATGGTCATCAGCCCGGACGAGGGCGGAATGGGCCGCGCGGTCAAGATGGCCAATTATCTGGGTGTGGACATGGGCATGTTCTACAAGAGAAGAGACTACACCACGGTGATCGACGGCAAGAACCCGATTGTCGCGCACGAGTTTCTCGGCAGCAATGTGGAGGGTAAGGACGTCTTCATCATCGACGATATGATCTCGTCCGGGGAGAGCATGCTCGATGTCGCCAGACAGCTCAAGCGCCGGAAGGCGCGCCGTGTCTTCGGCGCGGCGACCTTCGGACTGTTCACCAGCGGTCTCGCCAGCTTTGACCAGGCGTATGAGGACGGCGTCATCGACAAGATCTTCACGACCAATCTGATCTACCAGCGCCCGGAGCTGCTTACGCGGCCGTATTACGCCAACGTGGACCTCAGCAAGTACATCGCGCTTTTGATTGATCACCTGAACCACAACGTTTCCCTGCATGACCTTCTGATCCCGACGGACCGCATCAACCGGATCCTGGAGAAGCACCGGGCGGCTCTGGCGGAGGGGAAAAACTGAGGAATACCCGGCATTGCGCCCCGGGTACGGGGCGGACGCCGGCCGCGGGGAGCGGCCACGGATCAACCGGTCAGATGGCACGGCACCGCGCAGAGAAAAAAGACAGCGAGGTATGTGAGATGGCAGAGATTACAACACGATACGCCGGGGTACTGGCCCATCCGACCAGCTTCCCCTCACCCTACGGCATCGGGGACTTCGGGAAAGGTGCCAGTGATTTCATCCGTTTCCTGAAGGCAGCCGGCCAGTCTGTCTGGCAGATCCTGCCGCTCGGCCCGACCGGATACGGCGATTCTCCCTATCAGGCATTTTCCGCGTTCGCCGGCCAGCCGCTCCTGGTCAGCCCGGAGCTTCTTGTCCGGGACGGCTATCTGCCGCCGGAGGCCCTCCGCGATTATCCGGTCTTCAATCCGGACCACATCGATTACGGGGCGGTCATTCCCGCGAAGACGCATGTTCTTCAGCAGTCCTACCGCTATTTCCTGGCCTGCGGAACGGAGGCGCAGCGCGGCGCCTTTGCCCGCTTCTGCGAGGAAGAGAAGGAATGGCTGGATGATTATGCGCTGTTCATGGCGGCCAAGGACGAGCACCAGGGCGCTTCGTGGATGACCTGGGAGGATGAGATCCGGGATCCGGACGATGCTGTCAAGGCGCGCTGGAAGGAAATGCTCTCCGAAAACTATAACTATTACCGCTATGTCCAGTTCCTCTTCTCTGCCCAATGGAGCGCCCTCAAGCGGGAAGCAAACGCTGACGGCATCACGGTGGTCGGCGATATCCCGATCTTTGTCTCGGGGGACAGCGCGGATGTCTGGGCGCACCGCGAGCTCTTCCAGCTGGAGGAGGACGGATATCCCACGGTGGTGGCGGGGGTCCCGCCGGATTATTTCTCCGCGACCGGACAGCTCTGGGGAAATCCCCTGTACGACTGGGACGAACATCAAAGGACCGGATACCGGTGGTGGATCGCCCGCATCCGGAAGCAGCTGCGCATGGTGGATAAACTGCGCATTGACCACTTCCGCGGGTTTGAGAAATATTACGCGATCCCGTACGGGGAGAAAACCGCAATGCACGGCCACTGGAGAAAGGGGCCCGGCGCGGATCTCTTCCGGGCACTGCAGGAAGCACTGGGAAAAGATCTTCCGATCTGGGCGGAGGATCTCGGCATCATTACGCCGAAGGTGGAGGCGCTGCGCGACGCCTTCGGCTTCCCGGGCATGAAGGTTCTCCAGTTCGCCTTCGGGGGGACGAAGGACAACGAGCTGATGCCGTACCGCTTCCGGACGGACCGCTGCATCTGCTATACGGGAACGCACGACAATGACACGACGCTGGGCTGGTATCAGCACCTGAGCCCGGAGGCACAGGACCGGATCCGCCGGTACCTGAATACCGACGGCCGTATGATCAGCTGGGACATGATCCGTCTGGCGATGTCGACCACCGCACAGTACAGCATTTATCCGGTGCAGGACCTTCTCGGCTTTGGCAGCGACTGCAGAATGAACACGCCGGGTGAACCCTCCGGCAACTGGGCGTTCCGGTTCCGGGAGGATCATCTCACCCGGGAGATGGCGGAACGCCTGCGCGCGATGACGGAGCTCTTCGGGAGACTTCCGGGGAAAGAGGCAGGGGATGTCTCCGCGGATCCGGAGGACGGTACTTCCGATGCCAGGGAGAGCAGGGAGGCAGCAGGTAAGAAGCTTCCCTATGATCCCTACGACCCGGAGCTGATCGAGGAACCATGGTACCGGGAGGAAGCGATTGTATTCGGCAATGAGGAAGAAAACGGCGGGATCGGAGCCGCCGCGACGGAGAGAGAGGCCTGATCGATGATCCGCATGATCGTGGGTGTGCTGTTTGCAGCCCTGTTTTTTATCATCGGCCTTCCCATTCAACTGATTCTCTGGCTGATCGGAAAAAGGAACGGCGCGCTGCGCGACCGGGCCGCGCGGAGGATCGTCCGCTTCGGCTGCCGGGGGCTCCTTGTGATCTGCGGGGTAAAGGTCAGGGCGGAAGGCCTGGACAATATCCCGGCGGACACACCCGTGCTTTATGTCGGCAATCACCGCAGCTTCTTTGACGTGTTCATCAGCTATCTGTATTTCCCTTCCGTTACGGGCTATGTGGCAAAGAAGGAATTTGCCAAGTTTCCGCCGCTGCGGTACTGGGTTACGCTGGTGCACGGGGTTTTCATTGACCGGAACGATATGAAACAGTCGCTGAAGGCAATCCTGGAGGCGATTTCCAATGTGAAGAGCGGAATCTCGATGGTCATCTTCCCGGAGGGCACCCGCTCGCGCGGGGAGAGTGAGCTGGACATGCTTCCATTCAAGGAGGGAAGCATGAAAATCGCAGAGAAAGCGCACTGCCCGGTAATCCCGATGGCCATGACACACACCCAGGATATTTTTGAAAAGCAGTTTCCGCTCGTCCGGCCGCAGAAAGTGACCCTGCGGTTTGGGGAGCCCGTCGATCTTGCATCGCTTCCGAAAGAAGAGCGCAAGTTCTCGGCTGCCATGATGCAGAACAAAATTCATGGCATGCTGGAAGAGATGCTGCAGGAAGAAAAGAATGCCTGACGCCTGCACAAAAGGCGGGGGCAATACCGCTTCTGTCACAGAAAACAGGCAGAAAAACCGGTCATTCCGCTGCAGTCAGTCAGCGGGATGGCCGGTTTTCTGCGGTCCGCATATATAATAGAAAGGACCCGTCCCGCATAGCGGGAAGAAACCCAAGGTGCCGGGCAGCGGCCGCCGAGGGAGCATTTTCTGCGCTGCAGACCAGAAAGAAGCGGTCGATCTCCCATTCCGCCGCGGCGAAGTCCATCAGCGCCTTTGCGGCGGTGACCGCCAGATGCTGTCCGCGGAATTCCGGCAGCAGGGCATACCCCAGATAATATTCTTCCGCGTCCCAGAGTGCGGCGGCGCCAAAGTCCGGCCCGGTGTCCTGCGAGGTCTGCCAAGCACCCTGCTGGGTTCTTTGTCGGCACGGCCCGGATGCATCCGGTGTCCCGGGTGCGTTCTGCGAGGCAGAGGCGCTCCGCGGGGCAGTCTGCGGCGGATGGATCCCTTTGCTCACTGCCATGGGGCGGCCGGTCAGGGCGGCGGCGCTGGTATACTCCAGGCTGATAAGACCTGCAAAGCGGCCGGATCGGTGCACGATGCTCAGGAGGGAAGGGCCTTCGCTTTGCCGGAGGTTTTCCTGATACTGCAGAAGCCATGTCAGCCATTCGTCCGGCCGGCCCGCAGCCGCAGGCGGACGGGGCAGAAAGCGCCGGCACGCCGGGTCCCGGTACAGCCGCTCCAGGCCGCTCCGGTCGGCCATACAGATTTCCCGGAGGGTGAACTCCCCGGCGGACAGGATGGCAACCGGCAGATGATGATAGCGGCAGTACACCCGGGAGATCCAGCGGGGATCGACGGCGTCGAAATCGAGGGCGAGCCACGGGATACCGTCCCAGGCACCGGAGTCCGCCCCGGATCCCGTGATGCCGATCACGGGGGAGGAGGCGCACAGGCGCCTGGCTTCCGCGGGAGAATCCGTCAGAAAAACCGGGCGGGAGGACAAGACTCCCGCCCGGATGCATTTTGCGCAGGCATCGCAGTCCGGTCTGGCACAGCGAAACGGCCCGATGTCCGCCGAAAGCTCGGTCAGCATTTGTCCGGATCCGGATAATCCACACCGAAGGTCTCCACGGTTACCGTCTTCATGCGCTGGTCCTGCAGGGGACGGTCACACCAGTCCGTCGGCACATTCGCGACCGCATCTACCACATCCATCCCCTCGATCACTTTGCCGAAGGCTGCGTACTGGCCGTCCAGATGCGGCGCCTCGCCGTGCATGATGAAAAACTGGCTGCCGGCGGAATCCGGATCCATCGTCCGCGCCATGGAGAGAACGCCCGGCGTGTGCTTCAGGTCATTCGGAAAGCCGTTGTCGGTGAATTCGCCCCGGATGCTGTATCCCGGCCCGCCGGTTCCGGTCCCTTCCGGGTCGCCGCCCTGAATCATAAAGCCGCGGATAATGCGGTGAAACACGGTGCCGTCATAAAAGCCCTTTTTTACGAGGCTGATGAAATTGTGGACCGTATTCGGTGCGATGTCCGGATAAAGTTCGGCGCGGATCACGCCGCCGTCTTCCAGAGTGATGGTGACGATCGGGTTCTTTTTTTTCATGGTGGTTCCTCCTGCTGGTTCTGTTCTGGTTTTCACCGGGCTGCCCGAAGGCGGCGCCGGTCTTTGCTCTGATTGAACTATACCGGCATGCGGCCGGTCTGTCAATGCGCTGTCCGCGGCAGGATCTTGCGAAACAATCCAGCGGATGCTATGATTGTACATACGGCTTTTCTGCCGCAGAGAGGAAGAGCGCATGTATATCATTGCAGGTCTGGGCAATCCCGGCCGGGAATATGAGGGAACAAGACACAACACGGGATTTGCCGTGATCGATTGCCTGTCGGCGAAATACGGCATCGCGGTCAGCAGCGGAAAATTCAGCGGACTTCTCGGAAACGGGATGATCGGTCCGGAAAAGGTGCTGCTCGTCAAACCCCTGACGTATATGAACGCCAGCGGCGACTGCCTGCAGCAGGTGCTGCATTTTTACCGGGTGCCGGCGGACCATCTGATCGTGGCCGTGGACGACATCAATCTGCCGGTCGGCCAGATCCGCGTCCGCGGCGGCGGAAGCGCGGGCGGCCACAACGGGCTCAAGAGCATCATCGCGCAGTGCGGCACGCAGGAGTTTCCGCGCGTGCGGGTCGGCGTGGGGGACAAGAGGCCGGGACAGGATCTCGCTGTGCATGTGCTCAGCCATTTCCCGGCAGAGCAGGCGGCACAGATGCGGGAGGCCGAGCAGACGGCGGCGGAAGCGATTGTCATGCTGATGACCGAGGGACTCGAAAAAACCATGAGCCGCTACAACCGCAGGACTTCCGTCTGAACGGCCGGACACGACTGCCGACGGCTTCGGCGGAAGCGCTTTCGCGAAGGACAGCAGGACGCCCGAATGCAGGATGGATACGCCCCGGCGGCGCCGGTTGTCCGCCCGGAACGCAGATCTGCGAAAGAAAATTCAAATCATCAGCCCCGTACCAGGCGGTACGGGGCTTGCGGGCGCTGGAAAAACGGCCCCTGCCGGGGTAAGTACGCTGATGCAGACCCTGCACCGTCGGCTCCGGAGGGGAGAGCTGTCCCTGCCGGGAGGACGCCGTTTTCCGGCAGAAGGCGGGGACAGGATCTCCGGCAGCCGGAGAAAACAAGAGGGATCAGGGGGGAGAGAATACACCGATGTCGGAATTTTTCAGGAATCCGCTGAATGAACTTGCGGAATATCAGTCCTTTTCGGAAGTACTGCTGTCCGGCAGCGGGCTGACGGGCATGACGGGACTTCTCGACTCCGAGAAGGTCCATTTCATGAGTACCTTCCTCGGGAAGAGAAAATATCAGCTCATTGTCACCTACAGCGAACAGCGGACCAGAGAGATCGCGGATGATTACCGCCTGTTCTCCCCGGACGTCCGGGTGCTGGTCCCCAAGGATCTGATCTTTTTCTCGGCGGACCTGCAGAACAATGCGATCGTCCGACAGCGCATGCAGGCGCTGGAACCGCTGATCGAGGGGCGCCCGGCGGTCATCGTCACGACCATCGACAGCCTGATGAACGCGATGCCCCCGCTTTCTGCGCTGCAGAACGCCGTCCTTGCGGTCCGGGAGGGGGAGGAGATCGACCTCACCCGGCTGGCCGGGCAGCTGATCCGCTCGGGCTATGAGCGGTCGGGGCGCGTGGAGGAGCCGGGGACGTTTTCCATCCGCGGGGATATCGCCGACCTGTGGCCGCTCACGGACGAAAACCCAACCCGGATCGAGCTGTTCGGGGATGAGGTGGATTCCATCCGCCTCTTTGATGCGGACAGCCAGCGGTCGATCGAGCGCAGGGAAGAGCTGGTGATCACACCGGCGTCGGAAATGCCGCTCACGGAAAATGCGCGCGCGGAGGCCTTCCGGCGGATTTCGGATGACCTGGCGCGGCAGACGGAGAAATTCCGGCAGAGTCATGAGGGGCCGAAGGCACAGCATCTGCGCGACGCCGCGGCGGTCGTCCTGGATGAGCTGCAGAATGGCAGGGTCCTGTCCTCCCCCGAGGGATATGTGCAGTACTTTTACCCGGGGAAGACACAGTCGGTCCTGGATTACTTCCCGGCGGATGACACGCTGATTTTTCTCGATGAGCCGATGCGCCTGAAAGAGCGCGGGGACGGGGTCCGGGCGGAATTCGAGGAGAGCGTGAAAGGGCGCCTCGCATCGGGAGATATCCTCCCGGGACAGGCGGATCTGCTGCAGACCGCCGATGCAGTGCTGGAGCGCATGAGCCGGCCGGGAACGGCTGCCATGAGCGGCCTGGAAGGGCGCATCGGAAAGCTCCGCCCGGAGCAGACCTTTTCCCTGCAGGTGCAGAATGTCAATTCCTACCGCCAGAATTTTGAAGGGCTGCTGCAGGACCTGCAGCGGTGGAAAAAGGAAAAGTACCGGGTCGTTTTTCTCTGCCCCTCTCATACCCGGGCCAGACGGCTCGTGGAGGAATTCCAGAGAGACGGGCTGAATGCCTTCTACAGTGAGGAGAAGGACCGGGAGGTGCTTCCGGGCGAGACCCTTGTATCCTACGGAAACCTGCACCGCGGATTTGTCTACCCGATGATCCGTTTCGCCGTGATCACGGACAGCGATCTGACCGGCGGGCAGAAGGCAAGGAAGAGAGAAAAACGCCAGCCCGCGGGAACCCGGATCACGGATTATCATGAACTGCACGCGGGGGATTATGTGGTGCACGACAGCTGCGGCATCGGAATCTACCGGGGAATGTTCCGCCGGGAGATGGACCATGTTACGCGGGATTTTCTCAAGATCGAGTACGGCGACGGGGGCAGCCTTTACATTCCGGTGACCCAGCTGGATCATCTCTCCAAGTATGCGGACGCGGACGCGAAGGCACCGAAGCTGAACACGCTGGGGGGACCGGAGTGGAAGAAAACCCGCGCCCGCGTGAAGAAGGCTGTCACCGGGATCGCGCGGGAGCTGGTGCAGCTCTATGCCCAGCGCAGCCGGATGCAGGGACACCGCTTCCCGGCGGACACGCCCTGGCAGCGGGAGTTTGAGGAAGATTTCCCCTATGAGGAGACGGAGGACCAGGAAAAGGCGATCCGCGACGTCAAGCAGGACATGGAGAGCACGAAGATCATGGACCGGCTGATCTGCGGGGACGTCGGCTACGGGAAGACCGAAGTCGCAATCCGCGCAGCCTTCAAGGCGGTGCAGGACAGCCGCCAGGTCGCCTATCTGGCGCCGACCACGATTCTGGTCCAGCAGATCTACACAACCTTCTGCGAGCGGATGAAGAACTATCCGGTGCGCATCGGCATGCTGTCGCGCTTCCGCACGGCGGCCCAGAACCGGCAGACTGTGGAAGCCCTCCGGTCCGGGCAGATTGACATCGTGATCGGCACACACCGGCTGCTCTCCAAAGATGTGCAGTTCAAAAATCTCGGGCTTCTGATCGTCGATGAGGAACAGCGGTTCGGCGTGACGCACAAGGAAAAGATCAAGCAGCTGAAAAAGAACGTGGACGTCATCACCATGACGGCTACGCCGATCCCGCGCACCCTGCACATGAGTCTGGTTGGCGTGCGGGACATGAGCGTGCTGGAGGAACCGCCCTCCGACCGCCGCCCGATCCAGACCTATGTGATGGAGATGAACTGGGAGATGGTGCGCGAGGCGATCAACCGGGAGCTTGCGCGGCAGGGGCAGGTGTACTACGTCTATAACCGGGTGCAGGACATCGCGCAGGTCGCGGAACACGTTCAGAGTCTGGTCCCCGATGCGCGGGTAGCCTTCGCCCACGGCAAGATGCCGGAGCGGCAGATGGAAGAGGTCATGATGGACTTCGTCAACGGAGACATCGATATCCTCGTCTCCACCACCATCATTGAGACGGGCCTCGATATCCCGAATGTCAATACCATCATCATCCAGGACGCGGACCGCTACGGGCTGTCCCAGCTGTACCAGCTCCGCGGCCGGGTGGGGCGGTCCTCCCGGAATGCCTATGCCTTCATCCTGTACCAGCGCGGAAAAGTCCTGACGGAGGTCGCCGAGAAACGGCTTCAGGCAATCCGCGAGTATACGGATCTGGGGTCCGGCATCCGCGTGGCCATGCGGGATCTGGAAATCCGCGGCGCCGGGAACATGCTGGGCGAGGAGCAGAGCGGCCAGGTCGCCGATGTCGGATATGACCTCTACGTCAAGATGCTCAACGAGGCGGTCCTGGAGGAATCCGGGAAGAAAAAGCCGGAGGAGAGCTTCGACACATCCGTCGACCTGCCGTTTGACGCGTTTATTCCGGATCAGTACGTGACCAGCGAGGATGTGCGCATGGAGCTCTATCAGCGGATTGCACAGATCGGTACCGAGGAAGAGGCTTCCGATATGATGGATGAACTGATCGACCGCTTCGGGGACATTCCGAAGCCGGTGGAGAATCTCCTTGCAGAGGCGCTGCTGCGCCGGGAGGCACACGAAGCCTTTATCACCGAAATCCGCGCGAAGAGTGGCGAGGCCAGAATCAGCCTGTATCCGAACGCGCCGTTTGACGCGCGCAGAATTCCGGCACTGGTGGAAAAGTACGGCGGCGCACTGAAATTTGTCAACCAGACCCAGCCGTACCTGACTCTGCGCGTCGGAACCGGCCGGGTCAGAGACCGCAGCATCACCATCCAGCTGCTGAAAGAAGTGTGCGGAGATATAAAATTGTTGAAGGAATCGTAAAAAAGGCTTATAATGCCAATTCAGTGAAACCATGAGGAGGTATCATCGGATGATGAAGTACGCGAAATGTGCGGCGGCAGTCCTGACGGCAGGCCTGGGCGTGTCAGCGCTGGCGGGATGCAGCCAGCTGAGCGGGAATACCAGCCAGAGCACAGGGGATGCGGTCTACGCGACCTTTAACGGGAAAGATATCCCGATGGACTATGTAAAATTCCAGCTGAACGAGGCACAGTATGAGTATGAGGCCATGTTCAGCCAGTATTTCGGCACAACGGATTTCTGGTCACAGGATCTGTCCGGCAACGGGTCCACCATGGAGGAGACGGTCATCAACAATGTGCTCACCGGGATCCAGCAGACGGCGCTTCTCAACTGGTATGCGGAGAAGAACAACATCACCCTGACCGATGAACAGCAGAAGAAGGTGGCTGATGCCGTGAAATCCGCGATGGAGCAGGCGAACAGCAATCCGGATTACGCGTCCGCCGTCGGCGTCACCGAGGATCTGATCCGTCAGGTCTATCAGGAGAACGCGATCGCCAATGCCGTTTACATGCAGCTGGTGGCCGATGTGGATACCACGGTCGGCGATGACGAATTCATCCAGAAGGACTTCACCTATATCCGGCTGGGAAAGACGGATCTGACTTCGGAGGAGGATACCTCCGAGGAGGAGTCTCTGACCGAGCCCCTCCCCGGGGATGAGATGGAGTCCCTGGCGGAGGAAGTCTCCGGCGAGGCGGGTGCTTCTACGGAGAACAGCACAGAGGAAGCGGCCGTGAAAGAAACCACCGCTTTGGCTGCGGCGGAGAAAGAGACCGCGGCCGCAGAGCAGACCGCAGCCGCTGCAGTGACGGAAGCGGGACTCTCCGAGGGGGAGACCGCGGAGGAGACTTCCGAGCCGGAAACCACGCTTTCCGCGGAGGAGCAGGAGCAGGTCGACGAGATGAACACTGCGGCAGAAGCGATTGAAAAGCGCCTGCAGAACGGCGAGGACGCGGCGGATATCGTTGCGGACTACAGCGGCGACAGCACCTGGTTCAACACCACGACATCCACCGCGACGCTGGGCTCCGACAGCTCCTATGTCTATACGGAAGCGGCGTTTGCGCTCAATCAGGGTGAGACGACGATTTACACCGACAGTGACTCCGGCGCGGTTTACATCCTGCTCTGCACCAATGACAATGATGAGGATGCACGGCAGAGCAAGATTGATGAAGAGATCAATAACCGCAAGGAGACCCTGTTCGAGTCCAAATATCCGGATATCACGTCGAGCGCACCGCGGTTCACCATCAACCAGGATGCGCTGAGCACGATCAATTTCGACACACCGCTGTACGTGGCGCCGGAGGCCGAGAGCGAGACCGAGCTGGAAAGCGAGGGCGAAAGCATGGCAGAGCCCGGCAGTGAGGCGGAGACGGTTTCCAAAGCGGCTGCGGCGGATTCGGACTACTACGATACGGCCAAGGCGACGGAGGCATTCACTTCCGCGGCGGAGACCGCACGGAGCGCGGACTGACGCGAAAATCGAACGTTTCGACGGATTTCATGACCATGGCAGGCGGTTCCGAAGGAGGAAATTTCTTCGGGACCGCCGCTTCTTTTTGGTTTCGTTTTGTAAAAAAAAACAAAAATGGGAATTGCGAAGCCTCCGGGGATGACTTTTCTGCCGGTATGTGGAAATGATAACGGGAAGAGACCGTCAAATATTACAATTTCGGTGATTCTTACGAATTCCTTAAGAAAAGGAGCCCCGAAAGCTTGACAGCACCATGGGAGGCGATTATAATACAACGCAGATTGTAACAAATCCGTAATATTTGATATAGATTTGTCAATCTGGTTCGATAACAACCTGGAGGAAATATGATTAGATCTGGAAAGAGATGGGTGGCAGTTACCCTCGCGGCATTGATGTCTGTCGGCGGCACGGTTACGGCTTCAGCCGCAACGAACGGCGATGACTCTGCGATTGCGGGTGTATCCGTTGTCATCAATAATTATTCCGCTTCGAGCAGCACCCCGCAGGATGAGATTTATAATTATCTTGTAAATCAGCAGACCACTGCTTCGACAGAATCTGCCGTTGCGATCACCCTCAACCCGCAGGATACCACCGCGGAGACGGTGAAGGTCGTCAGCGATGATGCGACTGCACAGGGAAGCGGGCTGGTCAGCGTGCTTGGAGAAGTCAATGTCCGCAGAGAGCCGTCGCTCGATGCCGACATCCTCGGAACCCTCGCCAGCAACAGCAAGGTAACGGTCTATGATACTGTCAGCAACGAGGAGGGCAACTGGTACCTGATTTCGTCGGATACCGTACAGGGCTATGTGAGCGCAAGCTACGTGGTCACCGGCATCGGCACGGAAGTCACCGTATCCAATGTCACCAACCAGACGGCGGAGGTTGTCACGGACGGCCTGGCGCTGTATGATTCCGCGTCCGCGGAGAACGAGGTCGGAACCCTGAAGGCGGGCGATACCTATCAGGTCGTTGAGATTCAGGGCGGTTACGCAAAGCTCTCCAACGGCGATTATGTGATCGGATATGCCTCCATCGACGGACTGAAGATTTCCACGCAGGTTCTGGGCGCCCAGGTCGACGATGCGACGGCGGCACAGAACTTCACCGACTATATGACCGATATCAATTTCGGCCAGAATGAGTACTACAAGCGCTCGTCCAAGGGCGAGTATAGGAGTGCCTACGACGCAATCTCCTATGTGGTTGAGCTGTGGGGCTATTACATTGACTACGCCAACGATCTCGGTTATACCGAGGTGGCGGCCAACGCGGAGGAGCTTCGCGACGCGGCTGCCGCTCAGATGGCAGAGGCAAAGGCAAAGGTTCCGGCCGACGAGCTGAATACGACCGCTTATGCGGACAACAGCCAGGTGCAGACCACTGCGGCAGCTGCGACGACCGCGGCGACAGAAACGGCTGCGGCATCCACGGAGCAGGCGGTGACAGCGGCAGAGACGGCAGCACAGACCCCGGCTTCCACCGAGGCCATTGCACCGTCCTCTGACACGACAGTGGAGACACCAGCAACCGCGGCTTCGACGGAGGCAGGCACGGAGGCTACCACCGCTTCGATTGCACCGCCGGCAACGCTGGTTTCCATTGAGGCGCGGTATCAGGGCGGCACCAAGTACGCCGGGGATGTGATCTACAGCAACGAGCTTTACATCCATGCGGTGTACAGCGACGGATCTGAGGCAGATATCACCGACGGATGGGCCTGCGCGAATGTGGGCATGACCCTTGCGGAGGGCAATACCGTCATCACCATGACCTACGGCGGACTCTCCTCTTCCTTCGACTTCTATGTCAATCCGGCGCCGACCCAGGCAACGACCGCGGCAGCACCGGCTACCGATCCGGCTCCGGCAACTCCGGCTGCGACGGATCCGGC
>OMZJ01000007.1 GCA_900315495.1 uncultured Lachnospiraceae bacterium | reverse complement strand
GGAAGCTCGTCGGGCTCATAACCCGGAGGTCGCAGGTTCAAATCCTGTCCCCGCAATTTTTCAGAGGCAGCCGGCTGGCTGTCTCTTTTCTATTATTTGAATCCCATTTTATTTTTTATCCCATTCCGTTATATGCAATGGATACATCCCTGACCTGACACCGAACTTGCGCAGATTTCATCTCTCATGTATAATCTAATTGTCCATGTAAAATCAATTTACACAGATTTTGCCTGAATTTTACACCATTGATTTCATGCAGCTGGCTTGAAATTTTCAACCGCGATTGTTTGTTCCGGAAAGGAATGTCATGAAGTTTTCTCAAATCGTACAGCTGATCGGGGGTCTGGCGCTGTTCCTCTATGGAATGCAGGTCATGGGGGACGCACTCCGGGATGCGTCGAGCGGAAAAATGGAGAAACTGCTGGAGAAGCTGACTTCCAACAAATGGAAGGCGGCTGCCCTCGGTGCCGGCGTCACGGCGATCATCCAGTCGTCCGGGGCTACCGTCGTCATGGTCGTCGGTCTGGTCAATTCCGGCATCATGACGCTGGAGCAGTCCGCGGGTGTGACCATCGGCGCAAATGTCGGCACGACGATTACGGCATGGCTGCTGTCCCTCTCGCAGCTGACCGGCCAGTCCAACTTCTTTCTGAGTCTCCTGAAGCCGGACAGCTTTGCCCCCTTTGTCTGTATGATCGGCGTTGCCCTGCTGATGACCGCCAAGAAGGACAGCACAAGGCACGCGGCCAGCGTGATGGTGGGCTTCGGACTTCTGATGATCGGCATGAACATGATGTCGGGTTCCTTCTCGGATCTCGGACAGAACGAGCGCTTTACCGGTCTTCTCACCGCATTTGCGGACCAGCCGCTTCTTGGCCTTCTGGTCGGTCTTCTGGTGACAGTGGTGCTGCAGAGCTCTTCTGCCTCGATCGGCGTCATGCAGTCGATCTCGCTGGCTGGAAACCTGACCTACGGCGCCATGCTGCCGACCCTCATGGGCGCAAACATCGGCTCCGCGCTCACCGGCCTTCTCGGCGCAATTGGTGCCACGCGCAATGCCCAGCGCGCCGCCTGGCTGCAGATGTTCTACTGCATTCTCAAGGCCGGCCTGTTTATGATTCTGTTCTACAGCATCAACGCCATTGTGCATTTCCCGTTCCTGGATGACTATACCGATCCGGTTTCCATCGCAATCATTCACTCCACATTCAATGTGATTGCCTTGTTTGTGCTGCTGCCCGGCTGTGATCTTCTGATCCGGTTTGTCCGGAGAATGATCCCGGTTCTCCCGGAGGAGGACGATCAGATCCGACATCTGTCGTATCTGGATGAGCACTTCCTCAACACGCCGGGATTTGCGCTGGAGCAGGCCAGAACCGGTGTCATTGAGATGGAGGAGGCCGCAAAGGAAGCGCTTCTGACCGCGATCGGACTGATCGGAAATTTCAGTGAAGAGGAAGCTAAGAAGGTCAACCGCCTGGAGCGGACCGTGGATGAGTATGAGGACGAGCTGGACTCCTATCTGGTCAAGCTCGGACAGCGCTCGATGACGCCGGCAAACGGCGAAGACCTGTCGATTCTGCTGCACTGTGTCACCGATGTGGAGCGGATCTGCGACCACGCGCTGAATGTCTGCCAGGCGGCGGAAGAGCTTCACGCCAAGCAGCTGACCTTCTCCGCCAGGGCGATGGAAGAGATGACGATCTACAGCGACGCCGTGAAAAACATCGTGAACATGGCCTTCATGGCGTTCCAGAACAATGACCTGGAGCTGGCGAAAAAGGTGGAGCCGCTGGAGGACGTGATCGACGCCCTGAACATGGAGGAGAAGAAACGCCATATCCGCCGGCTGCGCAAGGGCAAGTGCACGATCGAGGCCGGATTTATCCTTTCGGATATCCAGGTGGATTATGAGAGAATCGCCGATCACTGCAGCAATATCGCGGTGGCGCTTCTCCAGAAGGGAACCGACGACTTTGACACACACGAATACCTGGAGCTGGAAAAGGACATGAAGACGCCGGAATATGAGGCGCTGATCAAGACCTTTGAAGAGAAGTATGCGCTTCCAAAGCTAAAGAAAGACGAGACCGCTGTGCCTGACACAGAGGAAAGTGAGAAGTCGGGGACTGCGGGAAAATCCACCGGCAAATCGGGCGGAGAAAAAAAGGCCGCGGAGGCCGGGAAATCGGCCGGAAAAACGAAAGAGAAAAAATCTGCAGGAAAATCCGAAAAGGCCGAAAAAGCGGTGAAGCCGGAAAGATCTGAAAAGGCCGAGAAAGCAGCGAAGCCGGAGAAGTCGGGGGTGCCGGAGGCCGTACCAGAGGAAAAGGGAGAGAATAGGCCGGAAAAGGCCGGGGACAAAAAAGAGAAAACCGGGAAAGACGAGAAGGCGGCGAAGGCGAAAAAGGCCAGGGCTTCCAGGGACGGCCATTGAAAAATCATCGGTCAGGGCGGCGAGGCTGACTTTGGAACGTCGGTGAGGAATGCCGGATCCGGTAGACCGGATGAGGGATGTCCGATGAAGTGCAGCCGGGAACAGCCGTTGAAAGGCCGGGGCAGTGCAGACTGCCCCGGCCTTCTGCTGTCTCCGCCGGCCGCCCTGACATTCATCGCCGTTGTATTTCGGGTCCGCTTCTGATAAAATATTAGGAATCTCCGCAGGGAGGGGGCTGTCAGGACACAAAACAGGCCCGGACAGCGAGGTTTTTGGTGTGCAATCGGAGTGCAGACAGCAGCCTTTTGTGCAGGCAGGCTGCGCAGGGCGAAGGACAGTGCAGTCCGCGTAACATACAGCGGGGTACAGGCAGCGGATGCGGACAGTGACATCCGCGGGAGGAAAGAAAGCGATGGAGAACCGGCAGAGTACCGAGAATCCGGAAATATATCTGAATGAAGTAGAACGGCAGCTTGCCGAGAGCATTGCGCAGCTGAGCGAGGCGCTGGTCAAAGGCGAGGAAGATGTCGCGCAGATGCACGACTACTACTGGTCCAACTATACCGAGATGGACGAGTACGGATATGAGAACTTTGACAACAGCCAGGCCCTTTTGGCGCAGATCAACAGCAACAACAGCCGTCTGGACCAGAAGAGGATCTACCGCAAGATGCAGGACTCTCCCTACTTCGGCCGGGTGGATTTTGCCTACGAGGGGGAGGACGAACCGGAAACCCACTACATCGGCATCGCCAATTTCTCGGCAAAGGACGGCGGAAAACCGCTGATCTTTGACTGGCGGGCGCCGGTCTCGGCCCTGTTTTATGACTATGAAAAAGGCCCGGCCTCCTATGACGCGCCCTTTGGCAAGGTTTCCGGCGAGATTACGTCCAAGTGGCATTACAAGATCAAGCGCGGGAAACTCATCTATGCCGTCGAGAGTGATTTCAAGGTGGACGACGACGTTCTGCAGGAGGAGCTCTCCAAAAACGGCAGCCTGCAGCTCAAAAACATTGTCCGCACCATTCAGAAGGAGCAGAACGCGATCATCCGAAACACGCAGGACCGCATCCTCGTCATCCAGGGATCGGCCGGAAGCGGCAAGACCTCCATCGCGCTGCACCGCATCGCCTACCTGCTATACCATGACCGCAGGAACCTGAAAGCCGCGGACGTGCTGATTCTCTCACCCAACCGCGTCTTCTCCAACTATATTTCACAGATCCTGCCGGAGCTTGGGGAAGAGAACATCCGGGAGATGAGCTTCGACTACTTTGCGTGGAGAGAGCTCCGCGACTGGATCGGGGACAGCGAGGATCTGTATGACGCGCTGGAGCGAAAGCTGCGGCAGCGGAAGCCGAAATCCGGGCCGGACAAGTTTTCGGAGGAATTTGCTGCCGAGATCCGCGGGTACGTCCTGATGCTGGAGGACGATCTGGTGAAGATCACGGATTTCTCGACGAAAAAGGTGTTCTGGAAGGCATCGAAAATCCGCGATCTCTTCTACCACCGTTTTCCGGAGATTCCGCTTCTGGCGCGGATGGACACCGTGCGCGAATATATCGAGGACAGCGAGGAGACGCTGCGGGGGAAGAATCTGACAGACCCCGAAAAGCAGCTCTGGAAAGAAAAATTCGACCGGATGTATGAGACAAAGGACATCTACCGGATTTACAACCGTTTCCTGAAGGCCGAGGGTCTGCAGCCGCTTCCCGATGTGAAGCCGGAAAAGCGCAAAGTTCCCTATGAGGATCTCTACCCGATGCTGTACATGAGATATCTTCTGGAGGGGCCGGGCAAGCACAGAAGCGTGCGGCATCTGGTGATCGACGAGATGCAGGATTACTCTTATCTGCAGTATCTGATTCTGCAGCAGCTGTTCCATTGCCCAATGACAATTCTGGGGGACCGCTGCCAGACGATGGACGCGGGGCAGCGGGATGTCCGTACCTTCCTGCCCCGGATCTTCGGAAAGGACATCCGCTTCCTGTCCATCGACAAGAGCTACCGCAATACGATCGAGGTGGCAGAGTATGCCCAGGGCTTGATCGGGGAGACGGGTGTCGCGAATTTCGGCCGGCACGGGAAACCGCCGGAACATATCACGGTGGACAGCCCGGAGGAGGCTGCCGCCGAGGTGCTGTCCCGCATCCGGCTCGAGGAAATCCCGTCGGAGAAATCAAACTCCGGCGAAGCATTGCACCCTGCGGAAAAACCGCGCACTGGTGAAAAGCAGCGCCCTGCGGAGGAACCGCGCACCGGTGAAGAGCAATGCTCTGCGGAGGTGGCACATCCGGAGGAGAATGCTTCCGGGGATCGTGGCCGGCTGTTTGAGACGGCGGCGGTGATCTGCCTTTCGGAGCAGGAGGCGGAGGAAATGTATGCGGCACTCAAGAGCCGGATGGAATCTGATTCCCTGCAGACAGACGGCGTCCTGACCCTGATGAATCCGGTCAGCGATCAGTTCCGCCGCGGCATCACCGTCACCACCTTCTACATGGCAAAGGGCCTTGAGTTTGACCAGGTTTTTGTTCGGTGTCCGTCCGCAAGGAAGGTTTCCGGCTGGAGCAGCGAGAAGCAGGCGCTGGTCCGCCAGGCAGCCTACATCAGCGCCACACGGGCGCTGCATGAGCTGTATCTTCTGGAGGAGAAGAGCGGCAGAAAGGCTGGAACGAAGGATCCGTACGGGAAGTCCGGAGTGGAAGAGCCAGACAAAAAGTCCGGAATATGAGGGAAGAAGCCGAGATGGTGAAAATAGTCTATCTCCTGGGAAAAAGCGCCTGCGGGAAGGATACGATCTGCCAGAGGCTTCTCGCCGATCCGGCCCTCTCCCTGCATAAGGCGGTGTTGTATACGACGCGGCCGATGCGGGACGGGGAGAAAGAGGGCCGGGAATATCACTTCATTACTCCGGCGCAGGCAGAGCGGCTGGAGAAGTCCGGCCGCGTCATCGAAAAGAGGGTCTACCAGACTGTATTCGGTCCATGGACGTACCTGACTGTGGACGACGGACAGTTTGCCGGGGATGGGTGTTTTCTGATGGAGGGCACGCTGGAGTCCTACTGCAGCGTGCGGGACTATTTCGGCGCAGAGAAGGTGCTCCCGGTTTACATCGAGGTGGAGGACGGCGAGCGGCTCCTGCGCGCGATTGCGCGGGAGCGGACCCAGGCAGTGCCGAAATACCGCGAAATGTGCCGCAGATTTATCGCCGATGACGACGATTTTTCGGAGGAGAAGCTGC
Organism: uncultured Lachnospiraceae bacterium; assembly: GCA_900315495.1. Lineage (GTDB taxonomy): Bacteria > Bacillota > Clostridia > Lachnospirales > Lachnospiraceae > Anthropogastromicrobium. Next base: position 8,246 of record OMZJ01000007.1, on the reverse strand, counting down.
AGGCCGGCGGCATTGAAAAGCGCTACGAAAATCAGCGGCTGGAGGACTGCCTGGGGGAGATCCGGCAGGCGGTTCTGGCGTTTGAGAATGCAGACCGGCCGTGACGCCGGCTAGCCTCTCCGCCTTTTTTGACCGTATTCCGCGGCTGTCAGCGCAAGGCTGCCGGCGTGGACAGGAAACAGAAACGATGTTAGAATAGTGCGTGTTACGACAGACGGTGCAACGTTTAACCGGAGGAAAATACCCACGAAGGAGGAATCGCAATGCTGGGAATCAATTCTCTGATCGAAAATGCTCCAGTGAAAGAATACTTCACACATGCGTTCCAGTCCGGACGGATTTCCCACAGCTACATCATCGGCGGCGAGGACGGCTGCGGCAAGATGACGCTGGCAAAGGCGGTGGCCCAGACTCTGCTGTGTGAATCGGAGGGAGAGCGGCCCTGCGGCCGGTGCAGCGCCTGCGTCCGGGCGGAAGCGGGAACACACCCGGATATTTTGTTCCCGACCCATGAGAAGCCGTCGGTATTCGGCGTGGATGAGGTGCGCCGGCAGGTCGTGGACGACTGTGAGATCCGGCCCTTCGACGGCCGGTACAAGATCTATATCCTGGACGAGGGGGAAAAGCTCTCGACCGAGGCGCAGAATGCCCTGCTCAAGACCATCGAGGAGCCCCCGGAATACGTGATCGTCATGATCCTGACGGAAAACCCGGACGGACTTCTCGATACCATCCGCTCGCGCTCGGTCACGCTGCGCATGAGTCCGGTCTCCGCGGAGGCGGAAACGAAGTATCTCAGAGAGCACGGCGTTCCGGAAGACCGCATTGACACCGCGGTGCGCTTTTCCCAGGGAAACATCGGCCGGGCCATGCGCATGGCCGCATCCGACGATTTTGCCGCGATGACAGACCTGCTGCTGCAGATGCTCCGGAATGCGGATCACCTTTCCTTCGAGGTGCTGCTGCAGGATATCACGGAATTTGAGAAAAAATACAAGCTTTCCGCCGGCGACATCCTGTCGTTCCTGCGGCTCTGGTTCCGGGATGTCCTTCTGTTCAAGGCAGAGGGAGATCCGAATGTCTGCATTTTTCAGGACGAGTATGCCGCGATCAGCCGGATGGCCCGGCATATGAGCTACCACGGCATCAGCCACATTCTGGATCAGATCACAGTCACCGAGCAGCGGCTGGCGGCAAACGTCAGCTTCGGCCTGTCCATGGAGCTGCTCTGGATGTCGATTCTGGATGCGGCGGAGTGAGAGGGAAGGATTGGAATGACGGAAATTATCGGAGTCCGGTTTCGCACAGCCGGAAAGATTTTTTATTTTCTGCCCGGCGAGGAGCCGGTCACCCGCGGCACGCATGTGATCGTGGAAACCGCCCGCGGAATTGAGTACGGAACGGTCGTCTTCGGACCGAAGGAAATCAATGAGGAGGATGCCCCGCAGCCCATCCGGCCGGTGCTTCGCGTTTCCACCCCCGAGGATGACGCGCAGGTACAGCAGAATCACGAGAAAGAGGTCCGGGCCAAGGTGATCGCAAAGCAGAAGATTGCGGATCACGGGCTGGAGATGAAGCTGGTGGCCGTGGAATATACGTTTGACGGCAGCCGGATCCTCTTTTACTTTACGGCCGACGGCCGGGTGGATTTCCGCGAACTGGTCAAGGACCTGGCCTCCGTCTTTCACACCCGCATCGAGCTGCGCCAGATCGGCGTCCGGGACGAGACGAAGATTCTGGGCGGGATCGGCATCTGCGGCCGGCCGCTGTGCTGTACCAGCTGGCTGACGGATTTTGTGCCGGTCTCGATCAAGATGGCCAAGGAGCAGAGCCTGTCCCTGAATCCGGTCAAGATTTCCGGCATCTGCGGGCGCCTGATGTGCTGCCTGAAAAACGAAGAGGAAACCTACGAGTACCTGGACCGCCAGCTTCCCCGCATCGGCACGCGGGTGACGGCCGACGACGGCAGTGAGGGGATTGTGGCCTCCGTCAACGTGCTGAAGCAGACCGTGAAGGTGCAGATTCTCACGGAAAACGCCGATGACGACCGGAAAATCGAGGAATACCGGGTGGACCAGCTCAAATTTGCCTCTTCTGGCAGGCCGGGACAGGCCGCCGGGGACGAGGCGCTGCGGCAGGCGCGGGAACTGAAGGCCGCCGCGGCGGAGAATGCTGCGGTTCAGGTGCCGTCATCCGGGAACGGGACACAGCCCGCGCCGGAAGACCAGGCGCAGTCCGGTGCGCCGGCGGGCGAGCTGATTCCGGTGGTAGCAAAGCCCGGTGCCGGGGACCGTGCCGACAGCCAGGACGGCGGGCAGGAGGTCCAGAAAAGCCGCAAATCGGAATACCGCTCGACAACCGTCAGCGTGAACGCAGAGGGTGTGGTCTCGCAGATATCGACGGCGGTACAGGCAACCTCCAGTGTCAGATCCGACGGGACAGAGGTTTCGCAGATGTCTGCTTCCGTTTCGGTGACCCGCACGAGACGAAACAGCCGCGGGCCGGAACGGCCGTTTGATCGCGGCGCGGACCGGGGCACCGGCCAGGGAAGACCGGGATCCGGCCGGCGGGATCTGCGCGGCGGGAATGACCGCACCGGGCGGACCGACCGGCAGGACCGGAACCGGTATGAAGACCGGCAGGGCCGCGGCCAGACATCGGATCGCGGGGACCGCAGAAACACATCGGATCGCTTCCAGAGAAATGCACAACGGCCGCAGACAGGCCAGACGGGATATGACAGGAACCGGCGGCCCTATACAAATGTGGGCGGGGCGAATCGCTCCGGCGGCAGGCAGCGGTATGTGACGGAGGACAGAAAGAACCCGGGCACAGCTGCCCGTTCGGATGCCCGGCCGGCACGCCCGGAAGACAGCAGCAGGAATCCCGCTGTCCGTCCGGATACGGCCGGAAGGCAGACGGAAAACAGCCGGGGAGAGAATCCCGCGGAACGCCGTGACGGCGGGCCCGCGCAGGAAGAATAAATCGGGCGGGAAAACCAGAGAAACACACGGAAGGAGCAGGGCCCATGGAGGAATTCCGTCTGAAACCGGGCGAACGGCTGGATGATCTGCAGCGGGACGGCCTGGTTCTGATTCAGAACCCGCAGTATTTCTGCTACGGCACGGATGCCGTCCTCCTTTCCTGGTTTGCGGACGTCCGGAAGGGAGAGCGGGCGCTGGACCTGTGCACCGGGAACGGCGTGATCCCGATTCTGCTCTCGGCAAAAACCGAGGGTGATTGCTTCTGCGGGCTGGAGATCCAGCCGGACTGCGCAGACATGGCCAGACGGAGCGTGTTCCGCAACCACCTGGAACAAAAAATCCGCATTGTGCAGGGAGATGTCAGGGAGGCGTCCTCTGTGTTCGGGGCGTCTTCTTTTGATGTCATCACGGTCAATCCGCCCTACATGGCAGCAGCCAGCGGGGTCCCGGGAAAGAATCCGGCGAGAAACATCGCCCGCGCGGAAATTCTCTGCACCCTGCGCGACGTCATCCGGGAGAGCGCGGCGCTGCTTCCTCCGCGCGGGCGGCTGTACCTGGTCTACCGCCCCTACCGGTTTTCCGAGCTGATGGAATGCCTGGCGGAATACCGCTTCTCCGTTTCCCGTCTCTGCATGGTGCATCCGAAGGCGGACCGGGAGGCCTCGATGATTCTGGTTTCCGCCGTCCGGGACGGGCACACCGAAGTGCATGTGGATCCGCCGCTCGTTCTGATGAATGCGGATGGCACAGAGACGGACCGGCTGAAGGAAATCTACGGAAGAAGCGGTGCGGTGAACCGGCAGATCTGTGAGTCGTGCATGCCGTCCACGGTCCTGAAATCGGCGGATGGCAGCGGAGCACACAGGGGCGGCAGACCGCGCGGCGCAATGACACAATGACAGCCAGAGAATACCGGAGAGAAAGGAGCGCACAGCCCATGAGTGAAAAACAGGCACAGGAGGGACAGATCTCTCATTCGGCCGGCACAGCGGGAAGGCTCCTGCTCTGTGCGACACCGATCGGAAATCTGGAAGACATCACATTCCGCGTCGTCCGCGCTCTGAAGGAAGCGGATCTGATCGCGGCCGAGGATACCAGAAACAGTATTCATCTGCTGACGCATTATGACATCCATACGCCGATGACCAGCTACCATGAGTTTAACAAGTATGATAAGGCGGACTGGCTGGTGGGCCAGATGCTGGAGGGAAAGACGGTGGCCTGCATTACAGACGCCGGAACACCGGGAATTTCTGATCCCGGGGAAGTCCTCGTACAGAAAAGTCTGGAGGCGGGAATCCGGGTCAGCGCACTTCCGGGACCGGCGGCCTGTGTGACCGCTCTCACCATCTCCGGCCTTCCGACGCGGAGGTTCTGCTTTGAAGCATTTCTGCCGCCGGACAGGAAGGAGCGGTCGCAGATTCTGGAGGAGCTGAAAACCGAAACCCGCACCATCGTGCTGTACGAGGCACCGCACCGGCTGAAGGAAACGCTTGCGCAGCTGCGGGATGCGCTGGGCGGCGAGCGGCAGATCCGCCTGTGCCGGGAGCTGACCAAGATCCATGAATCTGTTTTTGCGGGAACGCTGGAGGAGGCGGTGCGGGATACGGAAATCCATCCGCCGCGCGGGGAGTATGTGCTGGTCTGCGCCGGGCTTGACCGCAGGATTTTAATCGAAGCGGGGCAGAAATCATGGCGGGAAATGCCGGCGGAAGAACATGTCGCCATGTATGAGAAACAGGGCATGGACCGGAAGGAAGCCATGAAGCGGGCGGCAAAAGACCGGGGAGTCAGTAAGAGGGACCTGTACGCAGAACTTTTAAAAACAGAGACAAATTAATCCGTAGACTAAAAGGCTGCGGATCTGCCGAGGGCAGAAATGCGCAGCTGCGGCCTGATCCTTCCGGAATTGCATCCGGATAGTCAGGACCCTCCGAAAGAAGCCGGCCAGTGCAGGGCCACAGCTGCTATGTTTATAATAGCAAAATATATGCGCGCAGTCGTGGACGGAATGACGGCGTTCCGGATGAAATCAGCAGGGGACAGGGCGTAAAAGCGGCGGAGAACAGAAAAATGGAGCAACAGAAAAAGACAGGGAGTGCAGAGGCAGAGAACGCGGAGAAAGAAAGCGTAGAGAAAGAAGGCGCAGGGGCAGAAAGCGCAAAGAAAGAGAAGACAGCAACAGAAAGATCAGAAACCAATCAGCCGGAAACGGACGCGCCACGGAGGCCCAAACGCTGTGCGGTCATCAACGATCTGTCCGGGATCGGAAGATGCTCCCTGACGGTTTCGATGCCGATCCTTTCCGTCATGGGGGTGCAGTGCTGCCCACTGCCGACGGCTTTCCTCTCCACACACACGGCCTTCCCTCTGTTTACCATCAAAGATTTAACCGACCAGATGGAGCCCGTTATGGAAGTCTGGCAGAAGCTGGCATTTTCCTTTGACGGGATTTCCGTGGGGTTTCTCAGCTCCGAGAAGCAGGTGGAGATTGTTCTGGATTTTATCCGGAGATTCCGGACGCGGGATACCGCGGTCATCATCGATCCGGTGATGGGCGACGATGGAAAGCCCTATGTAACCTGTACGAAAGAACTGCAGAAAAAGATCCGGCGGCTGGTTCCCTGTGCCGACATCCTGACGCCAAATCTGACAGAGGCCTGTCTTCTGACGGAAAACCCGTGGCATGCCGGCCGCTGGAGCCGGAAAGAACTGGACACCCTTATGCAGGCACTGTTGGATGAGGGAGCCGGCAAGGTGGTTATCACCGGAATTCCGTTTCCCGGGGCAATCGGAAACCTGTGCGGTGAGCGGGGAGAATCCCCTGTGATGCTCAGAAATAAGATTTCCGGTCATTCCCGGCCGGGCACCGGCGATGTGTTTTCATCGATTGTCACGGCGGATGCGGTGCTGGGCAATGATTTTACGTTGTCCGTGCGGAAGGCCTCCCGCTTCATCCGCCGCTGTATCCGCCGGACGGAGGAAGAACAGATTCCGCAGAACGAAGGCGTGTGCTTTGAGGAGTTTCTGAAGTCATTGAAATAACCGGAATTTTCGAAATATCCAGGATCATTCTGCGCAAACTCATTTCCAAAATTGTTTGTGAGAGAAATACAAAAATTGACAGACAGCGCCCCCATATGTTATTCTGGCTGCAGGGATCCATATTCCGGCCGAAAACGGTCAGACGTGCGGAAAAAGGGGAGCAGGGATGATTCTTTCACTTCTGGAATGTTTCAAGGTGACGGCAGACACCGGGAGTATGCGGAAGGCGGCAGAAAAGCTGGGCCTGTCGCAGCCGACCGTAAAGAGGAGAATAGACCAGCTGGAGCGGGAGACGGGGAAGATACTTTTTGTACGAAATAATGGCTGCATGATGACTGTGGAGGGCAGGAATTTATACGATTTTGCGGAAAGTGCTCTGCTGCTTCGTGATACCTATCTGGAGAGAGACGGTGCGTCGGGGAAGATGATCCTGAGAATTTCCACAGTAAGGGGAATGGCATCCACCCTGTGCGGCCGGTGGATTTCAGGTTTTTCCGCAGCCTGCCCGGATATCCGTTATAAGCTGACGACCGGAGATTCCGATGAAATTGTCAGCCGGCTGGAAGACGCATCCTGTGATTTTGGCGTCATTTCCACGCTCAAAAAAATCCCCTCCTTTCTGGACGGGTTTTCCGTCGGAAAAGAGCGGTCGTTGCCTTTACGACGAAAACGGGTCTGTTTGCCGGAGAAAACGGGCCTGTCAGTCTGAAAAATCTGAAAGATCAGAAGCTGGTAATACCGGTAGAAGATGCAGTGATGGAGGAAAATCTCCGAACCTTTCCGGAAAATGTTGGAATGAATGTACTGTGCCGTACGTCTAATTTTTCGGCGGCAGAGGAGATTATTGAAAGCGGTGCCGCAATCGGCATTTATCCGGAATCATTCCTTCAGGGAAAACTCTCCGGAAGAATCTGTAAAAGGCAGCTGGCGCCGGAAACGTCGATGGATTATTATTTTGTGTGGAATAAAGAGCGTGGAATCGGCGGGGTGCTTGAACAATTTATGCATTACGTACGGGAAACAGGCTGCAGCAATCCGGAAAAGTGAATGGAAGGCCCCGTGACAACATATTGTTATCACGGGTGATTCAAAACTGGGTATTTCATAAACGTTTTCAATGTGGTATGGTATATATGAAAGATGGAATGGTCGGAATAATTCTAAGGGGGTGTGATGCCAATGGACAGGTAACGGAAAGCGGAAAAATCGAGAAGGACACCATGGAAAAAGAAAGGATATAAGTATGCCAGGTAAGAGAACTTCTTTTTTTCATTCCCTTGTAATAATTATGGCTGTAATGATTGCAATACTATGTACATATAATGCCTCTGCTTCTCCTGAAATGTCGAATCAACAGACAATAGACGAAAATCAAAGTGAAAATGCAACAATTTTACGAGTCAATACAGTATGCAACGGTCTGCCATATCATTATATGCGAGCTCATTGTTGGGGAAATGTTACTCTCCGTGACGGTACAGCATATATTGTATTAGGTGCTTTATGGCAATGCCAATATTGTCATTTGATAATGGTCACGGAGGGAGATATGTATCTAGGGCAAATGTCTACAATAGGTAAGTGGGCGCTATTGCCATTTCCAGAACCAGTAACAGCTCAAGTAACATTTATCAACCCGCCATCAGCATATGGTTATACAAGTAGTAATTACATGAATGGATATAAATTTGTTAAATAATTATTAAATAATACTTACCAACCGATTAGTCCATATAATGGCTTATATGAGATCGACTTTCTCGGTCGATTCCTATCAAAGGAACAGACCACTAATGAAAGACTATGTTGTATAACAGAAAAGGACAGAAATATATAGGAGGGTTCTTTTATGGACACACGGACAAGGTTTATATTGCTGCTTGTTATCATCGTCGCGGCAGTGATTGTGGTAACTTTGGTGACAGAGAAGCTTCGTGAAAAAGACTTCAGAGATCAGGTAGCGGGTAAGAAGCCGGAAAGAAAGATCGATAAAAACAGAAAAGAGAATTTTGATTCTGACAGGAGCAGCAAAAACATCCAGATTGAAATCGATCGGGAGATATTAAAGCAGAAGAGCGGCCAGAATCTTCTTGGCCCCAAGTAAAGTGCATTTGGTATTCATCTGAGTGCATTCAGGCGTCGCATTCCTCCGTCACCTTGATGGACAGGTATGCGGCGCCTTCTTTTTGTGGACTGCAGCTGCTGGGTGATGCAAAA
>OMZJ01000070.1 GCA_900315495.1 uncultured Lachnospiraceae bacterium | reverse complement strand
AAATCGGGGATTTTTCTCACGCCGCACCGCTCTCAGTGTGACGTCATAATATGATCCGGAACACAGGAAACGAAAATGCAGGGGCCGCGCGAAAAACGGCGGCAGATGTCTCCGGCCGCCGGAACGGCTGCTGAAACGTACAATGATTGTACGACAGAAACATCCCGCGGGAAAATGCCTTTTCGGACATTTTCCCGCGGGATGTTTCATTTTCTGAACAGGCTTCTTCGCGCCCGGGAACCTTCCGGTCTGCGAAGCACATTTTCCGGCTCGGAAATCATTCTTTTTCACGCGCGGATGATGCCGCTTCCTCTCCAGCGGATTCGGCAGCGTTTTCTCTGCCGGATTCTGCTTCCGCGTCGATTTCACTGCCGTCAGCGGCTTCCGGGCGGGTGCTCTCCGCGTGATCGGCCGGCGTATTCTGCGCAATTTCCGCCTGACGGTACCGCTCGGCGGCAGGCAGGGAGAGCTGCGACGGGGTGAGCTGCAGGATCTTCGCATTGCGGCCGGCCCAGTACTGGCGCACCACGTTGAAGTCCGCGTCCGAGGAGAGAACAAAGTAATGGTTCTGCGGGGCTTCGGAGATCATGTAGCCGAGCTGCGTGGTGATCTGGGAGCTCATCGGCTCGCTGCCGCTGCAGCGGATCCACGAGATATGCTGACTGCCCTTCTCCAGAATGGTGCGGACCCCTGCCAGGGGAATCCCGCCGGCTTCGTCGTTGTAGAACAGGACAATGCGGTCGTTGCCGAGCGGCTCGTCCAGAAGGCGCACCCACAGGCTTCCGATCTGTGCGGTATCGACGAGGTAGACATTGCGGGCGGCAACCTCCGGGATCTCAATGTGAGAGGGACGCCACACAAGGTAGAAGCGCCCAATGCCGTTGGAAGTGCGCGCGCGGTTGTACTCGGCCGCTCCCTGGGAGACCAGAAAACCGGCCGTCGCCGGATCGCAGGTGTCGAACAGGACCGGGCAGCGGCGGACGCGGGCTTCATAGCAGACGAAGCGGACCATGTCGGCTGCCGTGTCCGTGGTTGTGTCTGCCCCGGCCGGCGCGAAGAGCTCCACCCGCATGTGCGGTTTCTCCCAGAACTGAATCCGGTTCCGCTCGTCTTCTGCCAGCTGCGCGCAGAATGCCCTGCGGATCCGGCGCGGGATGGACCGGCGGATGATCCTGGGGATTTTCCAGTCCTCGTAATCCTCGAGATTCTTTCCCTCCGCATAGGTGACGGCCAGGTAGGACGTTCCGGCCTCATCCTCATACAGATCCCCCTCGTCATACCACTGGCGGATCCGGCTGCGCAGATACATTTCCGCATTGCCGGAGCGCGCCGGAAGGTCTCCGAATTCCTTCAGAAATTCATCGGTTTCGGCCGTCTTGATGATTTCGTCCTGTATTCTGCGGAGCGCATCCGGCGATAAATTTTCAAGAAGTCTCATCCTTTATTCCTCCATCCGCGGATGGCTGGTCCGCTTTTGTTTTTTTGAAATGTGCCGCAAAGGCGGCACCGATTCGGCAAGTTGTCTGAATAAAATATATCATTTTCGCCAATCTTTCGCAAGTCAGACAGCGGACGCACTGTCCGTCCGGGAAACCAGGACTTTCTGCGGTTCGTCAATTGTGCAGACTGCGGGCCGCACCTTTCGCCCGGGAAATCCGGGGAGAATGTCGTAAGGAAATGCCGCAATACCGGATCCGCGGAATGAAGAGCCGCACCTCCACCCGGGAAAAGGAGATGGATCAATGAATCTAACAGAATTGTCATGAAAGTATATACTATTAAGAAAAAAATTCCGGTAATTACGAAAAAATGTCATAAATATTATGATAACACTTGCACGCTTTTGTAAAGAGTGCTATAATACGTCTACTGGAAAGATAGCAGTTTGTCCGAAGTTTTCCCGCCATTCTGCTGTTTATTTGGTGCCGGTATCCGGGATCACAGCGGTGTCCGCAATACAGCCGCTGCCCGCGCGGAGGCAGTGCAAAACGCAGCTGCAGCCGTGCGGCCGGAGCCGGGGAACAGGCGTGAATTCTGATGGAAAGGAGGAGAACATGGTTGTCTATAATCGGCTTTTTGAAGAGCTGTTCCGCCGGCATATGTACAAGGTGGACCTGGAGAAAATGACGGGAATTTCCGGAGCCATCATGGCCAGACTGGCCAAGAATGAGAACGTCACCGTCGCTACCTTGAATAAAATCTGCCTGGCGCTGGACTGCCAGCTTTCTGACATTGCGGAAGTTGTCCCGGACCCGCAGGATGCTCTGGCAAAGGATGATTCCGGATAGAGGCGGAGAGATGCTCTTTACAGCAAGGTGAGTCTTTGAGTCCGCCGGTCCGCCCGGCACGGACGCTCCGGAGCATCCGTGCCGGGCGCTCTGCGGAGACGCCAGCAGGCGGGCAGGCATGTTTTCGATTTCCTTTTTCGTCCCTGCTCCTGGATTCTTTGGAATACCGTCTGCATCGGCAAAACTGCAGCAAAGCGGAAAACAGGCGGCCGGTCCGGCATACCGCGCACAGAAGGGAGCTGATCTATGCATTCCATCGTCGATCTGCATCTGCACACGACGGCCTCCGACGGCACGGATACGCCGCAGCAGCTTCTGGCGCATCTGGAGGAACTGGGCATCACCGTCTTCTCGGTGACAGATCATGATACGGACCGCGGCGCCCTGGAACTGGAGCCGCTCGTCTCCGGGCGGAAGGACCTCTGCTTTTACCGGGGAATCGAGTTTTCCTGCATCACCCCGGTGCACCAGTGCCACATCCTGGGGTACCTATATCAGCCGGATCATCCGACTTTCCAGGCACTCCTGGCGAAGGGGCGGGCGCTCCGCGCCGCAAAGATGCGCCGGAGGATTGAAGTGCTGCGGGACCGCTATCAGATTGTTTTTACAGAGGAGCAGCTGCGCTGGCTTGCGGCGCAGGAAAGCGCGGGAAAGCCGCATCTGGCGGCACTGATGACAGAGAACGGGTCTGTGTCTTCCCGCGCGGAGGCTTTTGATCTGCTGCGGCAGATCCGGACGCCCGGGGACAAGATCGACGCCGCGGAGGCAGTCCGGGGGATCCTGTCCGCCGGCGGCGTGCCGGTCTGGGCGCACCCGCTGGGCGGGGAGGGAGAGCGCAGGCTGACGCAGGAGGTGTTTCTGCAGCAGCTGGACCTTCTCTGCGGGGCGGGAATCCGCGGACTGGAGTGTTGCTATTCCCGCTACCGTGCGGCGGAGAGCGCCGCCCTGCGCGCAGCTGCGGAACAGAGAGGGCTTCTCATCTCCGGCGGAAGTGATTACCATGGCAAGGCCAAGGACATCCGCCTGGGGACGCTCTGCAGGGAGGAGGTGCCGGTCGACCCCGGCACCCTGACGATTCTTGACGAACTGGACCGGCGAAAGAAGGCGGAAACCGCCGGGGAGACCTTCGGGTAAAACCGTGCGGAAGCATCTGCCGTGCCCGAAAGCGCATGAGGAGGAAAGAGGAGAGAATATGAGATACGCAAAACCTCTTCAGAAGGGTCAGACGATCGGCATCGTAGCGCCTTCGTTCGGATGTACCACGGAACCGCATATTACGCGGCTGAAGACAGCCCGGGATAAATGGGAGAAAAAGGGATACCATCTTCGGATCGGCGACTGCGTCTACCGCTCGGACGGGCTTGGCATCAGCACGGATCCCCGTTCCGCGGCCGAGGAGCTGACGAAGTTCTATCTGGATCCTGACATTTCTGCCATGATCTCGGCGGGCGGCGGCGAGGAGATGTGCGAGACCGTCGGCTTTACCGACTTCGACATGCTGAAGAAGGCACCGCCAAAGTGGTTCATGGGCTTCTCGGACAATACGAACTTTATCTTCCCGCTGGTGACGGTGGCGGATACCGCGGCCGTCTACGGTCCCAACATCGGGGAATTCGGAAAGGCGTGGGAGCGGTCCGAGCGGGATGCGCTGGGGCTGATGACCGGCGACGTGAGCACCGTGAAGGGTTTCTCCGGATTCGAGGGTGCGGACGCCGCCCAGGGATATTCCGCGGGCGGAACCTCGCCGGATCTGCGGTATGAGCTCACCCAGAAGAAGGTGCTGCACACCTTCCTGCCGGCGGACAGCGACCTGCGGGAGGCTGGACGCAGGGAGTCCGTGCAGATTTCGGGGCGTCTCCTGGGCGGCTGCCTGGATGTCCTGGACAACCTGGTCGGCACGGAGCTGGATCAGACGCAGCAGTTCATGAACCGGTACGGGCCGGTGATCTGGGTGCTGGAAGCCTGCGATCTTCGGCCGCTGCAGATCCGACGGGCCATGTGGCACCTGTCCGAGGCGGGCTGGTTTGATACGGCGGTGGGATTTCTCATTGGAAGGCCGTATGCGGCGTTCGGCAGGGAGGAGATGGGCGTGAACCAGTACAATGCGGTCACGGATATGGTCACCCAGTATCATGTGCCGGTGATCATGGATGCGGATGTGGGACATATTCATCCGACGATGCCGCTTCTGATGGGAAGCCTGGCGCATCTGAGCGTGACAGGCAATGAGATACAGATTGAGATGGAAAGAAAATGAGAAAAATGAGTCAGGAAGGGATTATTTTCCTGACAGTCCGGACCGGCATTCCCGACACAAAATCGGGATCGCCGGTCCGATTTGCTATTGAGAAACGCCTTGCAGCGGCAGCGAAAATATTCCGAAAATGAATTTATAAAAATAATTTACATATTTAAATGTCATACTATTCAACATATTATAAGATTAATTCTCAAATCAAAAGAATGAAAATAAATTTTCGTTTCACACTTGAATAAAACGGGGAATTGAATTATACTGTAGCAAAATATGAAAGGAGAGGAGTCCTGATTACATGCAAAGCTTAACGAATACAGAAGAGTCCATTATGAATTGCATTTGGGAGCAGAATCAAGATGTTTCTGTTGCGGATCTTCTGCAGTATATGAAGGATGCCTATGGAAAGAGTTATGCACGTACCACAGTGTGCGTGTTTATGTCTTATCTTAGAGAAAAAGGCTATGTTGCCTACCAGAAAAAGAGCCACGCCTATGTATATCATCCGCTGATCACCAGAGAGGACTATCGGAACGAGCGCGTGAAGGATCTGGCAGAGCGCTGCTTTGACGGCTCTCCGGTGGAGATGATCAAGACGGTCCTTGCGTCCTGCAGTATCTCGGACGAGGACAAAAAAGCGATCGCTGCACTCGTTGCAGAATAATCGGACAGCCCGGCCGGGGTTGTTTTGCATGCCTTTTGCGGCTGAGTTCCTGCCGCCCATCCGTCTGCACGGCCGGCAGGTGATTGGGGTCCGCCTTCGAAGGGTTTCGTACCCTCGGGGGCGGTTTTTCTTTGCGCAGAAAACAGCGCCTTCCGCCTGGCGAAAAAACTGACAATTAACCGTTCGTTTAATCGTTAATTCATTAACAAGTACACAAAAATCGCCGCAAAGCGGCTTTCAGGGCCGATGCGCGTTGACTTTGAAACAGGGATGTTGTATGATGAACGAGCCGAAAGTTTAATCCTACCATTTTAGTAGGCATTATGCGGCGGCAGAGCAGAAAGCGGCGCGGATCCGATCCGCTGCCAGCAGGGCAGAGACCTGCCGGAGGGGAGTTCCGACGGCCTGCCAGGGAGGTTACAATGGCCGATTCATTGCTGAAGATAGAGAACCTGAAGGTTGAGGTGGAGGACAATGAGATCCTTCACGGCATCAGCCTGGACATACACCCCGGAGAGACCCACGTTCTGATGGGACTCAACGGCGCCGGAAAATCCACGCTCGGCAACACGATCATGGGAAATCCGAGCTATCACGTGACGGGCGGAGACATCATTTTCAAGGGAAAGAGCATCCTGGGGGAGACGCCGGACAAGCGCGCCCGGATGGGCATTTTCCTCTCCTTCCAGAACCCGATTGAGGTTCCGGGAGTGACGCTCTCGTCGTTCATCCGCAGCGCCCTGGAGCAGAAGACCGGGGAGCGCGTGATGCCCTATGCGTTCCGCAAGAAGCTGCGCCCGATGATGCAGGTGCTGCAGATGGATGAGTCCTATGCGCAGCGCGACCTGAATGTCGGTTTTTCCGGCGGCGAGAAGAAAAAGGCCGAGATTCTCCAGATGCTGATGCTGGAGCCGGATTTCGCAATCCTGGACGAGACCGATTCCGGCCTGGATGTGGACGCGGTGCGCGTTGTGTCCCGCGGCGTCGAGGAGTTCCAGAAGAACAGCGGCCGGTCGCTTCTGATTATCACGCACAGCACCAAGATTCTGGAGTCCCTGAAGGTTGACTATACGCATGTCCTGATCGATGGAAAGATCGTCGCGACGGGTGATGCCTCGCTGGTGGACCGGATCAACGAGAAGGGATTTGAGCAGTTTCTGAAGTGAGGGCCTGCGGGATCTTCCGGATACACCGGAAGACGGGGCAGTCAGCCGGACCGCCTGCGGGCCGGTAAAGAGAGATTCGCAGAAAACAGCCATGAAAGAAAAAACATATATAGAAGATATCGACCGGAACATGTACGACTTCCGGAATGTCGAGACGGCGGAGGATACCTACCGCGTGGACGAGGGCCTGACGCCGGACATTGTCGACCAGATTTCCCGGGAGAAGAATGATCCGGAGTGGATGCATGAGTTCCGCCTGAAAAGCCTGGAAGTATACAACCGGCTGAAGGTACCGGACTGGGGGCCGCCCATCGACGGCCTGGACATGAACCACATCGTGACCTATGTGCGCCCGAAGACGGGAATGAGCGGCAAATGGTCGGATGTCCCCGCAGACATCAAGGATACCTTCGAGCGCCTGGGCATTCCGCAGGCCGAGCGGGAATCCCTGGCCGGCGTCGGCGCACAGTATGATTCCGAGCTGGTGTATCACAATGTGAAGAAGGAAGTGGCCGAGCAGGGCGTCGTCTATTCCGATCTGGAGAGCGCCATGCACGGACCCTATGCGGATATGATCCGCGATCATTTCATGCACCTGGTACCGCCGACGGACCACAAGTTTGCGGC
Source organism: uncultured Lachnospiraceae bacterium (assembly GCA_900315495.1). Taxonomy (GTDB): domain Bacteria; phylum Bacillota; class Clostridia; order Lachnospirales; family Lachnospiraceae; genus Anthropogastromicrobium. Next base: position 7,842 of record OMZJ01000070.1, on the reverse strand, counting down.
GCTGCACGGGGCAGTCTGGTCGGGCGGTTCCTTTGTGTACGTTCCGGCGGGCGTGACGGTGGAGATTCCGCTGCAGTCCTATTTCCGGCTCAACGCGCCGGGCGCGGGACAGTTTGAGCATACGCTGATCATCGTGGAAGAGGGGGCAAATCTGCACTTCATCGAGGGATGCTCCGCGCCGAAGTACAACGTGGCGAACCTCCACGCGGGATGTGTGGAGCTCTTCGTCGGGAAGAATGCAAAGCTGCGCTATTCCACGATCGAGAACTGGTCCAAGAACATGTACAACCTCAACACCAAGCGGGCCATCGTCGAGGAGGGCGGCACCATGGAGTGGGTTTCCGGATCCTTCGGCTCCCACACGTCCTACCTGTATCCGATGACGATCCTCAACGGCGCGGGCGCTCGGATGGAGTTCACGGGAATTACCTTCGCCGGAAAGGGTCAGAACCTGGATACCGGCATGAAGGTGGTGCACAACGCGCCGGACACCTCGTCGGTTGTGAGCACGCGCTCCATCAGCAAGGACGGCGGAATCAGCACCTACCGCAGCAGCGTGCAGGTGACGAAGAAGGCAAAGGGCGCGAAGTCGTCCGTGTCCTGCACGTCCCTGATGCTGGATGCGAAGTCGCGCTCCGACACCATCCCGGCGATGGATGTGCGCACGAAGGATGCCGATATCGGCCACGAAGCCAGAATCGGCCGCATCAGTGACGATGCGGTTTTCTACCTGATGTCGCGCGGCCTGTCCGAGGAAGATGCGCGGGCGCTGATTGTCAGCGGCTTCGCGGATGATGTCTCCAAGGAACTGCCGCTGGAATATGCGGTGGAGATGAACAACCTGATCCGTCTGGAGATGAAGGGCGCCATCGGGTGACCGCTGTCCGCAGGCGGCCGCGGTCAGTCGGCCGCAGCCAGAAGGAATACGAAAATGAGTGATGACAGAAAATTTTTCATCAACCCGCTCCCGACGAGGACGTGGAATCATCTCCGGATGAATGAGACGGCGGTGGACCTTCCGTCCGGCGGGTGCGCGGTACCGGTACAGACAGAGCGGGAAGGCTCCTGGATCGAACAGTCCGGGGCGGCTGAGCCCGCGCCCTTTGCCGCGGTGCAGACCGGATGCGGGGGCGCCCTGAAGGCATTTCTGCAGTCGGAGGCGGCGGGAACGAATGCCTTTTTCAAAAACGATCGGACGGAGGATGTTCTCCGTCTGGGATTTCATTATACGGACGGGGCACAGGGGCGGAATGTCGTTGTGCTGGATGCCGGCGAGGACGCGCTTCTGACCGTCGTCGAGGATTTCTCGGCGGAGGAGAAGGCATCGGGCACCGGAATTGTACAGACCCTGGTGCGGGCGGCAAAGGGTTCGCTGGTCCGGCTGATCCAGATTCACCGCGGGACGGACGGCTTTATGCTGATCAATGACACCGGTGCGGAATGCGCCGACGGTGCCCGGGTCGAGGTGATCCATGTCATTCAGGGCGGAGGCACGAACTATATTGGATGCCTGGCAGACCTGATCGGCGACCGCAGCAGCTTTGCGGCGGATATCGCCTACACGGTGTGCGGCGAAAACCGCCTGGATATGAATTATGTCGTTCTGCAGAAGGGGAGAAAAACCGACAGCCGTGTGGATGCCCTGGGCGTTCTGCGTGACCATGCGTTCAAGCTCTTCCGCGGAACCATTGATTTCAAAAACGGCTCCTGTGAGTCGGTCGGAAACGAAAAGGAGAATGTGCTTCTTCTGGACGAGGATGTGGTCAACCAGACCATTCCGCTGATTCTCTGTGCCGAGGAGGACGTCGAGGGCAACCACGGAGCGACCATCGGAGAGCTGGATGCGGATACCCTGTTCTATCTGGAGACTCGCGGAATCCCCCGGGAGGAAGTCAGCGAGATGGTGGCCAGAGGGCGGATGGATTCGGTGATCCGGATGATTCCGGACGAAAAGACGAGAAACGCACTTCTCGGCAGCGAATCGTAAGCATAGAATCGATATCCGCGGGGCGCAGCCCCAGCAGAAAAGACGGAGTAGATATGGCAGAAAAAGAAAACGGAATCGCCGGCCTGACCGGCGCGGCAGAATACGGCACGGCGGAAGATCTGGACGTACAGGCGGTACGCCGGGATTTCCCGCTGCTTGCCTACACGGATCTGGCCTATCTGGACAGCTCCGCGACCTCCCAGAAGCCGGCCTGTGTGCTGGACAAGGAGAGGGAATTCTACGAACAGTACAACGCAAATCCCTTCCGCGGGTTATATGATATCAGCGAAAAATCCACGGAGGAGTACGAGGCGGCCAGGTCGACGGTGGCGGAATTTATCCACGCGCAGGATCCGGCCGAGATCATCTTCACGAGAAACACCACGGAGAGCCTGAACCTTCTGGGCTACAGCCTCACGTCGGTGCTGGTCCGGCCGGGGGACCAGATCCTGATCAGCATGGAGGAGCATCACAGCAACATGCTTCCCTGGCGGCTGGCGGCGAAGCGGATCGGCGCGACGATCGCGTATGTGACGCCGGACGAAAACGGCGAGATCACGGCGGAGGCGGTGCGGGCCGCGCTGACGCCGCGCACCCGGATCGCGGCCATCACCCAGATGTCCAATGTGTTCGGCAAGCTGAATGACATGAAGGCGATCGCGGCGGTCTGTCATGAAAACGGCACGGTGATCGTGGCGGACGGCGCGCAGAGCGTGCCGCACGTCCCGGTGGATGTGCAGGATCTGGATGTGGACTTCCTGGCCTTTTCCGGCCACAAGATGCTGGGGCCGATGGCGATCGGCGTCCTGTATGGAAAAACGGAGTATCTGGAGAAAATGCCGCCCTTCCTCTCCGGCGGCGAGATGATCGACATAGTGACGGCCGACCGGATTGTATTCACGGAGCTGCCGCACCGCTTCGAGGCGGGCACCGTCAACGCGCCGGGCGCGATTGCCCTGGCGGAAGCGATCCGGTATCTGCAGAAGCTGGGCTTTGCGCGCACGCAGAAGCGGGAACACGCGCTGACGGCCCGCGCCATCGAGGGAATGAAAAAGATCCCGGGCGTCCGGATTCTCGGGTCGCAGCGGGCGGAGGATCACCACGGAATCATCGCCTTTACGGTGGACGGCGTGCATCCGCATGACATCTCGGAGATCTTCAGCGCGGACCGCATCGCGGTGCGGGCGGGCCATCACTGCGCCCAGCCTCTTCACCTGTGGCTGAAGGTGCCGTCCTCGACACGCGCGAGCCTGATGTTCTATAATACGGAAGAGGAAGTCGACAGATTTCTCGAGACGCTCGGATCCGTCAGGAAGAGAATGGGATATGGAGAATAACAGCTTTTACAAAGAGATCGTTCTGGATCACAACATGCATCCGGTCCACAAGCAGAAGATGGAGCATCCGGACCTGGTGCTGGAGGGGATCAACCCGAGCTGCGGCGATGACCTGATCCTTCAGCTCAAGGTGAAGGATGGAAAGGTCATTGACGGCGCCTATACCGGCGACGGCTGCGCAATCTCCCAGGCATCGGCAGATATGATGCTGGATCTGATCATCGGCAAGACGGTGGAAGAGGCCAGGCATGATGCGGCGCTCTTCATGCGCATGATCAAGGGAAAGGTCACGGGGGAGGAGCTGGACGAACTGGAGGAGTCGGCCTCCCTGCAGGACATTTCCCACATGCCGGCCCGCGTTAAATGTGCAGTGCTGGGCTGGCGCACCATGGATGAGATGCTGGCAAAGGAAGAGGGCGAGGACACCGGCGAAGCGGGAGAGCATCCGGACGCCGCTATGTCGGAGGATGCCTGACGCCAGAGATGTTTGCAGGGCCTCGGAGCCGGGGCGGGCAGTCCGGGGAACGGACGCAATGCAGCAGACAGGCGGCACACGGGAGAAATCCTGTGTGCCGCCTGCTGTGCAGAAGCAGAAAAACATACCGCGATGGCTGTGGCCTTTGGCAGAAAGAAGCGGCGGAAAGGAGAGATATCAGCATGGAGAAGGTGATCCGGTGCCGTGCGGGGGAGGAAGAGAACGGGAAGAGCGTCCTTTTTGTGATGAGAAACCGGCTGGGTCTGTCTGACCGCCAGATCCGGCGCGCGAAATACCGCCCGCAGGGGATCCGTCTGGCGGGTGAACGCGTGCGGACGGACGCCAGCGTGCATTCCGGAGATCTTCTGGAGGTGCTGGTGGAGACGGCGTCGGAGGGCTCCGCGCAGCTGGTGCCCTCCGAGACGGATCCGGTCATTGTCTGGGAGGATGAAGATCTGGTGATCGTCAACAAGCCGGCGGGCCTGGCCGCACATCCGTCCCGCGGGCACTTTGCGGAAACCCTGGCAAACCAGATCTACGGATATTACCGCCGGCGCGGGGAGGAGATCCGTGTGCGGACCGCAGGCCGGCTGGACATGGATACGTCGGGCCTTCTGGCCTTTGCTAAGAACGCGCCGGCTTCGGCCATGTATGACCGGCTTCACCGGGAGGGAAAGATCCGCCGGACCTATCTGGCTCTGGTGGAAGGCGTCCCGGATCCGCCGGAGGGATGCATCCGTTATCCGCTCGCCCGTGTGCGCCGGAAGCTCCCAGACGGCCGGGAGATGGATCTTTCGGCGCCGGTTATCCATCCGGACGGCGGGGTGCTGAATTCCCCGGCGCCGGCCACCGCGTCGGACGGCGGAACGGCGGCGCCTCAGGAAGCGGTGACCTTCTACCGGGTGCTGCAAACCTATCCGTACCGGGAAAAGGCACCCCTGCAGGCCGCAGGCAGAGATCCCGCCGGGCAGTCCGAACCTGCCGGGGATCCGGGAAAAATGCGGACCCCGGCGGTGTATTCTCTGGTGGAGCTGATCCTCGGAACCGGCCGGATGCATCAGATCCGGGCGCACATGGCGACCATCGGCCATCCCCTGCTGGGGGATACGCTCTACGGCCCGGAGGCGGCGCTGACCGCGGAAGAGCGGGCGGCATACCCGGCCCTGATCGGGCGCACGGCCCTGCACGCGGCAAGGCTGTCCGGGGTCAGCCCCCTGACGCGGGAGCCCTTTGACCTGCGGGCGGAACTGCCGCCGGATATGAAGAGGCTGACAGAAGAAGAGAAGGATGAGGGATGACCGTGCGCGGCGCGGAAGCCGCCGGGCGGCCGCTGCTTGCGGCAGACCGTCACAGCAGCAAAGGGAAAGGAACCGGAACAGATGGAACAGCAGGAAAGCAGGAAGAAAACGGCGCTGGTGACCGGCGCCAGCTCGGGGATCGGCCGGGAAATGGCCCGGTATCTGGCAGAACTTCAATATGATCTGATCCTGACCGCCAGAGACACGGCAAAGCTTCAGAAACTACGGGAGGAGATCCTGCGCGGGAATGCCGCGAAAGGCCTGGACGCGCGGGAGATCACCCTGATTCCGGCCGATCTCTCCCGGGAGGAGGAGTGCCGGAGACTGTACGAGGAGGTGCATCGCTGTGCGCTTTTCCCGACCATGGTCATCAACAATGCGGGCTTGGGCGTGTACGGCGCGTTTGCGGACACCGATCTGGACAGCGACCTGAATCAGATCCATGTCAATGTGACGGCCGTGCACATTCTCACGAAACTGTTTCTGAGGGACCTCCTGGCCGCAGGGGAGGGGACGATCCTGAATGTCGGTTCCTCGGCCGGATTCCTGGCCGGACCGATGTTTTCCGGCTACTATGCGTCCAAAAACTATGTGGTCCGGCTGTCGGAGGCAATCCACGAGGAACTGCGGCACCGGAACACAAAGGTCACCGTGTCCGTGCTCTGCCCGGGACCGGTGGAGACGGCGTTTGACCGCAGGGCAGGGGTGAAACAGAGCATGCACGGCATGGATCCCGCCGCCGTGGCACGGGCTGGCATTGACGGGGCACGCAAGGGAAAAATGGTCATTGTCCCCGGGGTGACCATGAAACTGGGGGTATTCTTCGGCAGGCTGCTCGGGGAGCACCTGATGACCCGGGTAACCTATACGATACAGAAGCGGAAGGCCGGAAAAACGGAGAATGCCTGAGCAGGTTTCTCCGGACGGTCCGGCACCGAAAGACAGGGGCCGGGGAGTCGGCGCAAAGCATTGGCTGAGAAACCGCGGATTGACAGGCGGAACGCCTGCTTTTATAATGATTCAGATATAAGAAAAAACTATAAGTAAGGAGGCAGGCGTGCAGATCGAGGACAATGGAAGGCTCGTGCATACATTTCAGATCGCCGAGGGGGATGTCACGGCGGTGGTGATGCGGCAGAACCGGAAGACGATCGGAGTCGGGCTGACAAATGACGGAATGCCGTGCCTGAGTATTCCGCGGCAGATGACGATTCCGGAACTTCGCAGGTTCCTGCAGGATCACCGCCGGATGATCCGGAATATGGAGGAGAGGCAGCGCAGAAAAGAGGAGGCCTTTCAGGAAGCCAGGAAAAACCGGCTCACGCAGGAGGACATCGACCGGCTGGGGAAGGCAATGTGCCAGGATCTTCCGCCGAGGCTGAAGAAGTATGCGCAGATCATCGGTGTGAACTATTCCCGCGTTACCGTCCGGAATCAGCGCACGCGCTGGGGGAGCTGCTCCTCCAGGGGAAGCCTGAACTTCAACTGCCTGCTGATGCTGGCGCCGGAAAAATGCCGCGATTATGTGGTGGTGCATGAGCTCTGCCACCGGAAGCACATGGATCACTCCCCGGCCTTCTGGGCGGAGGTGGAGCGGGCCATGCCGGATTACCGGGAGTGGCGCGACTGGCTCAAAGAGCATGAATCCGAAATCATGATGCGCATGGAATGACAGAGACTGGAAAAGACGGATGCAGTCCCGTCGGGGGAAGTTCAATATTGTAAGACGGGAAAAACAATATCCTGCGGTGCATGATGAGGAAAAGATGCCGGTATCATGCAGACAGAATGCAGGAATGATGCGGAAATGACATGGAACCGATGCCGCCGGTCTGCCGGACGGGCAGAAAAGAGAGGACCGAAAAAAATGAAGAGAATTCAGAGCTTTTCCATCAATCATAATGTTCTTGTCCCGGGAATCTACACCTCCCGCGTGGACGGGGATGCGGTGACCTACGATGTGCGCATGAAGAAACCGAATGCGGGGGATTACCTGTCCAACGGGGCACTGCACACGATCGAGCACCTGTTTGCAACCTACGCCAGAAACAGCCGGTATGCCGATTCCGTCATCTATGTCGGGCCGATGGGCTGCCGCACCGGATTCTACCTTGTGGTCCGGGATGCGGTTTCGCCGGAGGAGGCCATTGATCTGGTGAAATCCTCCATGCAGTTCATCGCGGATTTTTCGGGAGAGATCCCGGGGGCAAAGCCTGCGGAATGCGGAAATTACAGAGAGCACGACCTGGCAGGCGCAAAGAAAGAGGCCGCGGCGATGCTGGAGGTGATCCGCGACTGGACGCCGGCACGCCTTGTCTATCCGGAGTGAGTGAGAGCGATCCGGTGGAAGCGCGGGGTCTGTCTGCCCGTATGTCGCCGGCGCTGCGTTTCAGACGCGGAAGGAGCGGAGAATGAAATTCGGAAGAAAGGGACTTCTGGCCGTCCTGCTGTCCTCGACGGTCCTGCTGCAGATGTCCGCCTGCGCACAGCTGCCGCACCTGCTGTCCGGGCACAGCCTGGCACCGGAGGAAGTGCAGACACAGGAAGAACGGGCGGAGGCGGAAACGGCGGCCGGTGTTTCTGCCGGGCAGTCCGCGGACACCGCAGAAGGGAATCCTCTTTCGACGGCCGCTGCCGCAGAGCAGGGCGGTGCGGATGCCACGGCGGAGAGCGCTTCCGAAAGCGGGATCTCCGGCGATAGGGTGACGGCGGGACATTCCCCGTGGGTGTACCGCAGCGGCGAAA
>OMZJ01000075.1 GCA_900315495.1 uncultured Lachnospiraceae bacterium | reverse complement strand
AGGAATGCGGACGGATCTGCGGAGAGTGTACGTCTATTATAATGAAACCTCTCCACTCTGTCAAACGCTTCAGGACAGACTGGCCAGTCTGCTGCCTCCGGAGACGGCCATGCAGTGTGCGGACTTCCAGGGCAGGCGCTGCGGACAGCGGCGTGCTTTCCGCACTGCAGACGGCTGTGAAAAAGGCCGTGCATCTTCTTCCGCTCTGCGGCAGACAATGCACGGCCGGAGATCCGGCTTGTTTCCGGTCTGTTAATCGGATGCATCCGGCGAACCCTGGACTGGCTCCTCCGGCTGGTATTTCAGGGAAATGCGCGCGGCCAGTTCCTCCACCGGCCACGTCTGGACGATCTCGATGCGGGAATCCGCCGCGGGGACGGTCGGACCAGTCAGCATCCCGTAATAAGCTTTTTTGATCCGCAGCAGGCAGAAGGTATGCTGCCCTTCCGAGCGCCGGGAAAAACTCCCGCCGCAGTAGCGGATCAAATCACCCGCTTCCGCCCGGGTCAGATGAAAATTCCGGCAGGCCTCGGAGACAATCGCCAGAAACGCAACATCCGTGCCGGACCAGACATCCCCCGCGATCATCCGCAGAATCCCCGGATCAATCTCAGACATGTTCTTCAGCTGCTCCAGCGTAAAGGTGCGCCCTTCCGGACCCGGCGAGAGGATTCTGGCCATCTGTTCCAGCGGGATATGATCCTTGTTGGCAAGAATGAAATCGATCCGCTCACAGACTTTTTCCCGCGGCAGGAAGGTTTCCTGTCCCGTTCGGACCGCCCGCTTGACAAACCATTCCTCCGGGATCAGCCCCTCCCGCTTCCAGCGGTAGAGCTGCCCGTACGTAATGCCCTTCAGCTCCAGAAGTTCCTTTTTAGAAATTGTCTCTTCCAATGCCCGTGGCTCCTTCGTAAAACGGCCTTTCCCTCTCAGGCGCCGAGCTCCTCAAGCACTTTCTCCAGCTCAGCGGCATCCGCGCCGTTCTTTTTCTTGTAATCCGCAGCCTTCTGAATCAGCAGGGCTGCTCTCTTCTCCCCTCTTTCCGCATATTTGCGGAGATTCTCCAGATTGCTCTCCACGTTCTTCACATAGGCATCCATCATATCCGTCTGCTCCAGCGCGCTGAACGCGAGTGCCACATTGTTGAACGAATGATCCGGATTCCGTTCGAGAAGAATCGCTGCCGCCTGCGCGCCGATCTTCTTCCGGCAGTAATCTGCTCCGTGCTCCGCCATGTAGTCCAGATCGATCAGGTTCTGGACATCCTGCTGCGGATACAGCTGCAGTGCCATCTGATAGCGGTACAGGCTGTTCAGCCGGTCATCCGGAATCAGCGCATCCTTCCCGAACTGCTGCTGCGTCTTGAGAATATCCTCGCAGATCGGAAGTCCGGCGAGCAGGATTTCGACGAACTTGCGGGACACCAGGCCGGTGAAGACCGGATTCGGATTCTTGTTGAAATCCGTCTTCAGAAGCTTCTGGACATCCTGCTCGAATTCATCCGAATCCAGGCGGTTGTAATCCGCGTTGCACACCAGGGTCTGCAGAAGATAGATGAAATACATGGAGTCCGGATGGTTCTGGCCGACCGTCTCGAAAGCTTCCATGAAGCCGTCGATGTCGCCGCGCTGGGCCGCCGACTCCAGGAGGACGGACTGGGCCGCCGAATACTGCGGCTTTTCCTTCCCCACATGCCCGGCCAGCTCTGAGGCCTTCTCGTAGTTTTTCTCCCGGAGGGCGATCATGGACTCCTCGTAGGACGTGTCCGCGCCCGCCTTCTTCATGTACTCCAGAAGTTTCTCGCAGGCATCCAGCGCGCCATTGGATACCGCGCGCATAAAGCGGTTTTCCAGAAGCGGCAGCGAAAGATTTTCCGCGCCCTTGAGGTAATCGGTGGTCGTCGCCTCGTCAATGGAAGAAGCGACCAGCTTTGCGACATTCTCCAGCCGGGCAATCAGGCCCTGGATCAGGTGAAACTCCGCGCGGAGCCTGCGGTACTCCAGCGCCTTGGCGGGATCGGACGAGCGCTCCTGGATGGGATGTGCCGCCGCATACGCCTGAAATTCCGCATATTTCTTCACATACAGAAGAATAAAGTAGAGGATGCCCGGCTCCCTGCCCTGGGGATACTGCGTCAGCGGGCGGTAGGACTGGGCCAGACGGCCGCCGTCCCTGCCGTATTCCTCCTGAAATTTCTGGATATATCCGCGCTCGTCCCACGTGCGGTAGCCATCTTTTCTGTTTGTAAACCATGACAGCTCATTTTCAATATTTTCCATCCGCCTGCGGTTTCGGTGCACCGTGAGCGTTCTGCTGTAGTCCTGAAAGAGCACGCTTCTGTACGGCTCCTCCAGCAGAAGTTCCGAAGCTTTTTTCTCCTCTGCCATAACTGTCTCCGCCTTTCGCTTGGTCTCGGCACCGGAATGGAACAGCCCTCTGGAAATGTCTCCCTGGTGCCGCGGTGCTTCTCGCCGCAGCGGCCTGCCAGACTGCGGGAAAATCACCCTCTGGATCTGCACCGAGATAATAGACAAATTCTCCGGCACAGTTTTGAATAAATTATAGCATGTTTCTTTCAAGGTTACAACGTCCACGCATCAAGCCGCCGCCAGGTCAGAAAGATTCCAGGCGCACAGGAATCTCTCTGCCTGTGCGGCGCTAACGTGAACGAGCACGGCGAAGCCGCGCGAGGGCACCTTAAAACCCCTGGGAAACCGCCTTCTTCAATTTTTCCCGCTCCTCCGGTGCCAGAAACGCCGCGTCCGCCGCATTGCAGAGAAGTTTTCTCTTTTCTGCCGCAGTCAGCCCGCAGTGCTGCGTCAGCTCCCGGTATTCCCGCGGAATATCTGTTCCCGAGACGGTCCGGTTGTCCGTATTGACGGTCACCCGGATCCCCGCGTGCAGGAACGGGCGCACCGGGTGCTCCGCCATCGATTCCACGGCATGGGTCTGCACGTTGCTCACCGGGCAGCACTCCAGCGGGATCTGTTTCTGTGCCAGAAGCTCCATCAGCGCTGGATCCCGTCGGGCAGAGATGCCGTGCCCGATCCGCGCCGCACCGTATTCCACGGCCTCCCGGATATTCTCCGGCCCGGCCGCCTCACCGGCATGGATGGTATAGGGCAGGCCCCGTTTCTGCGCCTCTGTGAACAGTCTCCGGTAATTGTGCAGCGGGAATCCGTCCTCCGGCCCCGCCAGATCAATGGCCGCGACTTCTCTGCCGCGGTACTGGTCCGCCAGGCGGATCGTCTCCAGATTCTGTTCTTCGGTGGAAGTGCCGCGCATGCAGCAGAGAATCAGCCGGCAGCAGGGAACCCATGCATCCTGCGGTGCCGGACTCTCCGGTCTTTGCAATTGTCCGGCTCCCTCCAGCCCCGGCGCATCCGCCTGCACTTCTCTCTGTTTTGCGCTCCGCGCTTCCTCCCGGGCTGCGCGCTGCTCTCTTTCCCTGCAAAACTTCTCTTTCGCCGACCGAAGCCCTTCGACCGCGGCACAGAGGATCTCTTCCTGGGAGGCCCCCTTCGCGGTCAGGGATGACGGCGCGAACCGCAGCTCGACATACTGCATCCCCTCTTTTCCGAGAAGGCTGGTGACCAGATCCTCCATGGCAAGGCGCACCGCGTCCGGCGATTGCAGGAGTGCTAACGGCAGGGCAAAACATTTCAGGTACTGATTCAGGCTGGTGCAGCTCTCCGGGACGCAGATCAGGCGCTTCATCGCCTCGGATCCCGGCTCCGGGAGCCTTCGGCCTTCCGCGGCAGCCAGCCGGAAAATGGTTTCCGGAAGAAGTGAGCCATCAAAATGCATATGTAAATCGATCATTCGTCATCCTCTGTCCCCTGATTGGTTGCACATTTCAGGTTTCCGGTTCGTTCTGGTTTTCCTGCCGGTGATTTCACTTCTCCCGGCGCAGGGCCGCCGGCCCGAATCCCTCCGGCAGCAGCTGATGCAGTGAGTATACTCTGTAATTCTCCGGGGATACCGCCAGAAGGATCCGGAAGTTCTCATAATCGCAGAATTCCATCATCACCTGGCGGCAGACGCCGCAGGGGCCGGTGAGGGCGAGCGGCCCGCCCTCGGGCCCGCCCACGATCGCGATAGCCCGGAAATCCCGGACCCCCTCGCTGACCGCCTTGAAAAAGGCGGTGCGCTCCGCACAGTTGGACGGGGTGTATCCCGCGTTTTCAATGTTGCAGCCCCGGAAGATGCGGCCATCCTCCGTCAGAAGGGCCGCACCGACCTGAAAATGGGAATAGGGCGTATATGCGTTTTTTCTCGCCTCGATTGCTTCCGAGATCAGCATTGCGTCGGAAGCCCGTTCCGGATCGGATACCATTCTTGTCATCTGTTTTTCCTCTTTTCTGAATACTGCTGCAGTGCTGCTTTCTCACAGGCCGTCCGGCACTGCCCTGTCTGCTGGCCGAAACTGCCGGATTTCCCTGGAATTCCTGTGTGCCGCGCAGCACTGCCCCGCACTTTTGCGGCAGCCGCACTGGCCGGCGTCCTCTGTCCCGGCAGCTGATTTTCTGCGGCGCCGGAATCGTTTCCCGATGAGTGTATCACAAATTCCGCTGGAATACTCCCTTTCTCCACCGGGAAAGCATGCAAAATCCGAAGGCCGCGGCCGCCGGTATCGGACAGATGCCGGAACGCAAAGAGAGCCCCCGCAGGGGCTCTCTTTGTTCTGGCAAATCCGGGACGGCAGTGCACACCGGCCCGTCCGGTGTGTGGAAATTCCGCTGCGATGGCAGACCGGGATCCGTCACACTTTCGCCGGACGGATCTGTTCCGCCAGACGGATGCAGGCCATCACTTGGACTTGATGAACGGCTTGCCGTTGGCCGCCGGAACTCTTGCGCGTCCGACGAACAGAATCAGGGTGACCAGAGTGACAATATACGGGATCATCGAGATCAGGTTCGGGGAAACCGCATTGGTCATGGCCGACAGGCTCTTGATGCCGTCGCACACGCCAAACAGGAGGCATGCCAGCATGGCGCCCTGCGGTGTGAACTTTCCGAAGATGACGGCAGAAATTGCGATGAAGCCCTGTCCTACAATGACCGCCGGGCGGAACTGGTTGATCGTTGCCAGCGTGATGTATGCGCCGCCGAGACCCGAAAGGAATCCCGAGAGGATGACGCAGATGTATCTGGTCTTCGACACGCTGATTCCGAGGGTATCGCAGGCCTCCGGGTGCTCGCCGACGGCGCGCAGGCGAAGTCCGAACCGGGTCTTGTAGAATACGAAGTAAATGACTGCCACCAGCACAAAGCAGATGATGCAGGCCACATGTACATTCAGGACGTTGTTCCAGAAGGATCCTGCCGGGAACACTCCGTTTAAGATCTTCGGGAGACGGCCGGCATCCGCGATCGGCGGCGTATCGGTGGAATCATCAAAGAGTCTGCGGCTGATGAACAGCGCAAATCCCGGTGCCAGGAAGTTGATGGCCGTACCGGTGATCGTCTGGTCGGCGTTAAAGGTAATGCAGACCACCGCATGGATCAGGGCGACCAGCGCGCCGGCCAGTCCGCCGCAGAGGAAAGCCAGCCATGCGTTCTCCGTGTAATAGCCGACCGCGGCGCCGACGAAGGCGCCCAGCGTCATCATGCCCTCAATGCCGATGTTGACCACGCCGCTGCGCTCCGACATGCAGGAGCCCAGTGCCGCGTACAGAAGCGGAGGCGTGGAAATCAGTGTCGCATTGATCAGAAGACCCAGATTCTTAATAAATACATCCATTATTCTGCCTCCCCGTGCTTCGCACCGGCCGCTGCCGCAGCTTTCGCCGCCTTTTTCTGTCTGGAATGATCAATCATCGAGTAAAACAGGGAGCGAAATACGTGTGCCACCGCGATAAAGATGACAACCGCGCCCATGATGATGTCCATGATCTCCTTCGGCGCATGCACCATGCCGAGCTTGGATCCGCCGTATTTCATCGCGCCGTAGAACAGGCCGGCAAAGATGCAGCCGATCGGGTCCGATCCGCCGATCAGTGCGACGGTAATGCCCTGGAATCCGTAGCCCTCCTGTCCGGCAAACTGTGCGATACGTCCCGCATTGCCCAGGATCTGGGTGGCACCGGCAAGACCCGCAAGAGCGCCTGAGATGGCCATTGCCGTCACAATGGCGCGGTTGCTGTTGATTCCGCCGTAGGTTGCCGCGTATTTGTTGAATCCGACCGCGCGGAGCTCATAGCCGAGTGTCGTCTTGTTGATGATGTACCAGATGATGATGGCTGCCACGACGGCAATCACAATGCCCCAGTTGAACGTGTTGCAGCCGAGGGCATCCGTGACCGCCTTCGGGAACTTGATGGAAGCCGCCGGGAGAATATCCACCGTCGCCTCGCGGCCGTCCGCCTTGATTCCCTTCAGGTTGACCACATAGTTGGAGAGGTAGAACGCGATCCAGTTCAGCATGATGAAGGACAGGACCTCGTTGATGCCGCGCGTGACCTTCATGATGGCCGAAAGGGAAGACCAGACCGCACCCGCGGCCGCCGCGGCCACCAGGCAGATCGGAACCAGGAGCCAGGAAGGCAGGTTCAGCTTGATGCCAAGCACACAGGAAACCAGCGATCCGACGACGAACTGGCCTTCCGCGCCGATGTTGAAGACGCCGGTCCGGAACGAGAACGCCACCGAGAGCCCCGCCAGAATCAGCGGGATCGCATAGACAACGGAGTTGAAGATGAATTTCGGCTTGCTGAAGATGCCGTCGATCAGCTTGCCGTACACCGCCGCCGGGCTCAGGCCGCCGCATCCGACAACGATAGCGCCGACCAGGAAGCCGATGATAATCGCAATGACAGTATAGAGGGCATTGCCTTCCAGAATTTTATTCTTCTTCATGTTTCCCTCCTGCCATCATCAGGCCGAGTTCTTTTTCATCCGCGTCTTTCCCGTTCACGCTGCCGCTGATCTTCCCGTCAAAGATCACCTCGATGCGGTCCGAAAGGCTCATGATCTCGTCGAGTTCGAATGAAACCAGCAGAACGGCTCTTCCCTTGTTTCTCTGCTCCACAATGTACTTGTGGACGAACTCAATGGCGCCGACATCCAGGCCTCTGGTGGGATTCACTGCAATCAGGAGCTCGCCATCGTTGGTGATCTCCCGGGCAATGATGACCTTCTGCTGATTTCCGCCGGAGAGCGTCCCCGCCGGATGGGAGGCGCTGTTGGCCGGGCGGATGTCAAAGTGTTGAATCAGCTCCTCCGCATGCGCGGCGATCTGGTCCTTCTGCAGAACGCCGTGCTGTGCGAACGGCAGTTTCTTGTAGTTCTGCAGGATCAGGTTTTCCGCCACGGAGAATTCCAGAACCAGTCCGTATTTCTGACGGTCCGCCGGGATGGAAGTAATGCCCGCGTCGAACAGCTTCCGCGGCGTCTCATTGAGCACTTCCCTCCCGTCCATCTTCACGGACCCGGAATCCGCCTTGCGCAGGCCCGTCAGGATCTCCACCAGTTCGGACTGGCCGTTTCCGTCCACGCCGGCCAGTCCGACGATCTCACCCTTGTGCACGGTGAGGTTCAGCCCCTTGAGGATCTCGGCGCCTCGGTAATCCTTTCCGCGAAGATCCCGGACGTCCAGAACGACATCGCCCGGCTTCTGCTCCTTCTTCTCAACGGCAAAGGTCACATTCCGGCCGACCATCATGGCCGCCAGCTGGTTCTCGGAGACATCGGACACCTTCACGGTATCGATGTATTTTCCCTGCCGGATGATCGTGCAGTAATCCGCGCAGGCCTTGATCTCCTTCAGCTTGTGCGTGATCAGGATCACGCTCTTGCCGTCCGCCGTCAGGTTGCGGATGATCTGCATCAGCTCTTCAATTTCCTGGGGTGTCAGGGACGCCGTCGGCTCGTCGAGAATCAGGATGTCCGCGCCGCGGTACAGCACCTTGAGGATTTCGACGCGCTGCTGCATGCCGACGCTGATGTCCTCCACATGGGCATCGGGATCAACGGCCATGCCATATCGCTCGGAGAGTTCCATCACGCGCTTTCGCGCCGTCTTGATATCCACCATCAGGCCGCGCATCGGCTCATCTCCGAGTACGATGTTCTCAGTCACCGTAAACGGCTGCACCAGCATGAAATGCTGATGGACCATGCCGATTCCCAGGCGGATTGCGTGGCTGGGATCCCGGATTTCCGTCCGCTTTCCGCGCACGTAGATCTCGCCCGAGGTGGGACGGTACAGGCCGTACAGCACATTCATCAGAGTGCTCTTTCCAGCGCCGTTCTCGCCGAGGATTGCGTGGACCTCCCCCACGTGTACTTTCAGATTGATGTGATCATTTGCCGTGAAATCTCCGAATTTCTTGACAATGTCCCGCATCTCGATGGCCATCTCCGGCTCTTTGCCGGATCCGGATGTCTGGGCAATGTTTTCACTCATACCCGTTCCCTCCTAAAAGAATTCTCACACAACCTGCAGGTCGGTAAAACCTTCCCCGCGCGCAATCTCCGCCAGCTCCGACATATATGCAGGCGAAGGGAAATCCAGATCGGGAAGATATTTTTTTCGCACGCCATTCGGACGGCACGTGATGAGCTTGTACCGGATGACCCGGTGCGCACCCTCCGTATTGTTGTAAGGCGCCAGAAGACGGCAGACGGACCGGACCGTTCCCGGGACGTCAAAGAGTCCCGGAACCGCAACCGTGCGGATCTCGGTCAGTTTTCCCCGCTCCGCCAGCCAGACAGCGTTTTTCAGAACCATCTCATTGCCGTACCCGGTCACCCTGCGGTGATCCTCCGGCGTATACGCCTTGATGTCCAGCATCACGCCGTCCGTCACCTCCATCAGTGTCGGATAGTCCGCATAATCGATCATGCCGTTGCTGTCCAGGAGTGTGGTCAGATGATCCGCATGACACAGGGCGAACAGCTCCGCAAGGAACACGGGATGCAGGGTACATTCCCCGCCGGAGACCGTCACCCCGCGGATGAACGGGATCTGCGTCCGGACTCTCTCGAAGCACTCCGCCGCGGTCAGATACTCGATGCGGGGGCTTGCCCCCTCCGGACAGACGCGGATGCAGGTGTCGCAGGCCACGCATTTTTCCGGTGCAAACGCCACCCGGGTGCCGGGACCAGCCGGCTGCGACAGCGCGCCGGCCGGACATCGCGTGACACATTTGCCGCAGCCGCTGCAGAGGTTCCGCGTCTCGGGATTATGGCAGTAGCGGCAGTCGATATTGCACTCCTGCAGAAAAACCGCGGTGCGGCTGCCCGGCCCGTCCACACTGGAAAACGGGATCACCTTGTTGACCGGGACGCGCTCTCCCGGCGGGGAGAGGTAAGCTTCTTTCCGCTCTCTGTTCACCGTATTCTGACCCACCTTTCTTCAAACTTTTCCCGCCGCAGGTGCCGGAACGGCGCCCGGGCGGGCGGATCACCCCGGAATTCTTCACTCCCGGGCATGGCCGGATTCTGAAGCGCCGGCCATGTCCCGCACGGAGGTTATCCGAGAATTCTTCTCTCCTGGGCATGGCCGAGTTCCGAGGCGCCGGCCGCCAGCTGGGTGGTGTCATGCATGACAGCCTCGCCTTTTTCGTATTTCTGAATCTCTGAGCGCTTGGCCAGATAGCCGGTCACGCGGAACACATCGCCCGTGCTCTCATAGAAGGACAGATAGCGGAGATTCTCGCGGAATGCGCCCTTGACGATATCCACGATGTACTCCGGATTGCGGTGCACCGTGACATCCACCGGGAAGATATCGCCTGTCCCGGACGGGAAGTAGTGGTGGAAATGCGACAGGAACCGCAGATGATCCGCCAGATCCGGCTCCTGGCCGATCGGAATGCGGGTTCCCGGCGTGCGGTTGATATCTGTCGCAATACCGACCTGCGCATGCAGGAGGAAATGGCCGTCGGTCGCCTCGCAGTAGGGGTTCACATGGTTTTTATTGAACTGGTCGATCACATCCATGATCTTCACGCCCAGTTCCGTTGCCTCCGGATCCCGGCCGTAGCGGTACGGCTTTCCTTCCTTCTCCATGAGAAGATTGACGGCCTCCGCCAGCCCCACCAGCCCGAACATGGCTGTGAAGCGGTCGCGGTAAATCAGCCCTTCCTTCGCCAGGAAATTGCTCTCGAAGAAGCCGCTCTCCTCCACCTCAAAGCGGATGCGGGCATCCATATAGCGGGCCTGCATGTCGCAGACATACGGAAGCACATTCTTCAGGAAGTCGTCCGTGTCCTTCGCGCGCTTTGCGATGTTTCCGAGAATCAGGCGGCACAGCGTGTAGGAACCGCCGCCGAGAAGAAGGCCGTTGTAGCAGCTGGCGATCACATAATTGTCCCCGAGCTCGGAGCGGAACATCTTGTCGTTGGCAAAACTCGGCTTTGCCGCCTTGAGGGCGGTGGCTGCGCAGAGAGCTGCGAAATCGTCCGGCGTCACATCCGGATCATACTTCATGGTCAGATTCGGCACCGCATCCTTCAGCTCTCCCTCGACCTTGAGGATCAGGCGTCCGGCGCGGGTGTCGCGGGGACCGATGTTGGCGTGGGAGAAGGAATCCAGCACCGTGCGGTCCACATTGAGGAAGAACATGCGGAGGAACTTTTCCGCCGTGGCATCGTCAATATCGTCCGTCAGGAACGGATCCAGCAGTTCATCCAGCTGTCCGACATACACCGGATAATTGGTCACGCTGGGAACATGCCGGTAGATGATCAGAAGATCATTCAGCGCCTCAAAGAAATCCTTCGGCGGATCCAGGCGCAGGAAGCTGCTCCCCTGCCGGAAGAATTTCGCGTAATCGGGAATGATATATCTCGGGCGGACCGGGGCGTTCCCCTCAAACAGGTCGCAGATGCACTGGTCACCCTCATCGGCGGGGCGGAGAAGTTCCTGCAGTCCCTCCGGCACATCCAGCACATCCATCATCGAAACCGCCGCGGCGGACAGGTTTGCCACCTTCTGCTCATGCGTCAGGGAGCGGTCCTCGATGATGCCTAAGATATCTTTTCTGGTTTTCTCGACTTCTTCCATGGACATTGGTCTCATGCTTGCTCTGTCTTCCTCTCTTGTCTTGTATTTCTGTCCGACATGCCGCGCGGCCGGCCGCGGGATCCGGATGCTTGTGATCCGCCCCGTGTGCCCGGCGCCGTATGCCCCGGCGTCTTGTGCGCCTCATGTCACATTCTCCGCGAAAAATCCGCACGCAGAGAGATGCATGTCACGGCGCCTGTGCGCCGTGCAAAAAAGAATAAAAGGAGAGAACCCATAAAATCCGTACGGGTTCTCTCCTTTCTCTGTCCCCGCAGCGGGATTACGGCCGCGGGGCGAAAATCATGCATTATTCTGCATCGGTTTCAGATTCTGCTTCGGCGCTGTCGTCAGAATCCAGCTCATAGACGTCGCCGTACTTCTTCTCGAAGTCTGCCTTGGTCTTCGGAACAACGATGTCGCCGTCGATGATCTGCTGCTTGGCTTCTTCCACCTTCTTGAGAACATCCGGAGCGATGTTGTCGGTGGTCGGTGCGATATCCACGCCGCCGTGGGCAAGGTCATAGGTCTCGACGCCGGACTCCAGTGTGCCCTGGATGAGCTTCTTCACACTGTCATAGCATCCGTTGTCCACTCTCTTCATTGCGGAGGTCAGGATCGTCTCTGGTGCGATGCTGCTCTGGTCGGAATCAACGCCGATTGCCCAGATGCCGCCCTCCTTGCAGCCGTCGATGACACCGAGCCCGGTACCGCCTGCTGCGTGGAAGATTACATCCGCGCCGTTCGTGATCATGTTGGTTGCCAGGGTCTTTCCGGTTGCCGGATCGCCGAAGGCATTCGCATTGGCCTGAAGAA
>OMZJ01000006.1 GCA_900315495.1 uncultured Lachnospiraceae bacterium | reverse complement strand
TGGAAAACCACAGGCTCATCATCACCCCTGCAGAGGAGATGGAAGCCATTGCAGTGTATCTTTCTGAACCGACAGACTCATAGCTTCGCGCAAGACGGGTGGAGGTGCTCAGTGCACCTCCACCCATTGTCTTGGGCTCATGCCGAAACGGGCCCGGAAAATCTTGTGAAAATAGGACGTGGATCGGAACCCGGCCTGCCGGGAGACTTCATCGATCGAAAGTTGCGGGGCATCCTTTAAAAGCGAGCAGGCGTGTTCCAGGCGTATACCGTTGAGGTGCTGGAGGAAGGTGGTTCCGGTTTCCTTGTGAAACAGATAGCTGAAATAGCTGGGGTTGAATCCTGCCTGGCCGGCGACGTCATCGAGAGTGAGATCGCTGGCAAAGTGTGTCTCCATGAAACGAACTGCGTCGGTGACTCTGGAGGAATATTCGCCCCCCTCCGTGCGGGAAAACCAGGAAAACCACGCATTGTCAATGCGCTGTGTCAGAGTGATAAGGGCTGAACGGTCACTTCGCGGTGTCCTGCAGCTTTCGTAGAGCCGGTTCAGCTCATTCCGGGGAAGAAAAACCTTTCCGATGGCGAGATAAGCCGTGACGATATCCAGAAATGCATGGGTATACAGATCGCTGATGTCATTATCCTTAAGAAGAAAATCGATATAGTCCGATGCGGATTCTTCGTACAGATTTACCTTTATCGCAAAAGGAAGGGTCAGCCGGTGCCTGTCGGCATCTTCGGATGGCTTTTCCAGGATCAGCGAAGCGGTTATCCCTGAAAGGGAGGAGAGATAGGCCTCCGGCAGGCGGACAAGCGACTCTGTGTGGGAGGATGCGCTCTGAAGCATCGAAATGCCAAAAAGAGCATCAGGGCAGAATCCCCGCACCAGGTCATTCATCTGCTGCAGCGATAACGGGTAGGAATAGTTCAGGAGAAGGAGGAAAATACGGTCGAGGTCTACCGGATAGATCTTATCAATGTAGGCGGAGAGGCCGTGCACGGACTTACGGACATCCTCTTCGCCCAGGCTGTAAAAAGCGCAGACAGAAAGATGCGGGAATGGCAGCATTGCATCGATTCTCGCTTCTTCACCTTCAAGGTCCAGCATCGTTTCGTTTTTCAGCAGGCCGGCCTGTATCTTCAGCAGAAGATGAGAGGCGGCTTTCTTTTTCTCGGCGTCCACCGTTTCCAGATGGGAGATCAGCAGGTGCTTATCGATCGGCTTGGTAAGATAGTCGATAACGTGTACCTTAAGAGCCCGCTTGTAATAGTCTATGGTTTCATATCCGCTGCAGATGATAAAACGGCAGTCGGGAAGCTTCCCGGAAATGGTTTCCAGCAGGCTGAGGCCGTCCATCTCCGGCATATTGATGTCGGCAATGATCACATCGGGGCGGTATCGATCCAGGCGTTTCAGCGCTTCAATACCATCCATCGCTGTTTCAATGTGCAGGTCAACCCGGGTCTGGGTGGCCAGCATGCTCTCAAGACCTTTCAGAACAATATATTCATCCTCAACCAGAAGCAAATTCAGCATTTCACACTCCCGTTTTACCTGTGGACGCGGAAAGAGCATATGGTTCTTCCATCATCTGTAACGTCGATGGAAAAACGGTAATCCTCACCATAAAAAAGCTTCAGCCGGTCACTGATATTAAAAATACTGCGGCCGTTATGTTCGCTTTCCATATTTTTGCGTTTTTCCGGGTGCCGGAGCATATCCTGCAGCTCTTCCAGTCTCTCAGGCCGGATACAGGGGCCGGTATTTGCAACGCTCACCAGGAGATCGGTTCCCGCGGGAACGATACGGATGGAAATCTCAACGAAATCTCTTGACTTGCTGATACAGTGAGAAAACACATTTTCCACCATTCCAAACAGGGAGAATTTGGGAATGCGCCATTTGTCATCCAGAGGACATATCTCCCACGAGGTTTCAAAGCGCTGATAAAGCCGCTTTTCCTGAATGGAAAGATACTGGCGCACGATATCGATCTCCCGGGAAACGGGCACCAGGTATTCCTGGGAAAGAGAGTAGCGCATCAGGCTGCCAAAGGAGAAGGTAATGTCGGCGATCAGTTCCTCCTGATGAGCTTCGGCAATCATGCGGATACTCTCCAGGGTTCCGTAGAAAAAGTGGGGGTTGAGCTGGGCGGTCAGGGCGGAAAGCTGGGCTTCCTTCAGCTGCATTTCCTGGTTAAGCAGCTCCTCGGAGAGGCCGTTGATCCGGCTGGCCATCTGGTTGAAGGAAAGAACAAGGTCACCGATCTCATCACCGGAGACCTTCCCCGGAAATACCGTGATTTTGTGCTCCTGCTGGCGGTTCATGTGATCAGACAGGTCGATGATTTTCCGGTACACCCGAAACTGCAGCAGGAAAACCATGAGACTGGCGAAGAACAGTACGCAGAAGGAGAATACCAGGCTGATGATAAACGGCCGGTAACCGAACAGGGTGTCCGTGCGGGTCTCCATGCGGCATACGGTAAAAGCCCCGCCGCACAGAGAGTAGCATGAGCAGAACAGCTGGTGAGGCCGGAGGCAGTAGATTACCGGCTCAGAAGCACCATCTGCCCGATATCTTGAAAAGCAGTCCTGTATCAGGGCAAGACTGTCCTCGTCTTCCCGGGGAAACAGGATAGCCTGGTCGTCAAGGTAGATGCAGGTAAACGCGCCGTCCGACGGCTGGATCGACCGGAAAATTTCATTGTTAAAGGAAAAGCGAAGCACAGCCTCGAATCTGGTACTCGGAGGTGTCGGGAAGCCGATATAATAGGAAACCCCGGCCTCTCCCGGTTCCTTATCCCAGTAACCGAAGGCAAGCCGGGGATAAGCCTGCGAGTAATCACTGTAGTTATCCAGAGGGGAAAAAAAACGTTTCAGGATCCGGGAAGATATCGGCTCTTTTGCATAGACGCAGATATTATCAAGGCTGGGGTCATAGTAGATCAGGTTGTTCAGGGAAGAATACACCGCACTGTTATAGGCATATACCACTTCGCGTTCGGTACTGTATACTCCGCGAAGCATGCTGGACAGCTCATAGTTGGTGCGCAGCTGATTATAGTAGCGCACCGGGGAAGTCAGAAGTTCTTCCGCGGCAAGCTGTTCCATGGCCAGGGAGTTCTGCTTTTCCAGCAGATAATTGCTGTCCATCTGATCGGTATGGTAACGGTATAAAAAGATACTCATCAGGAGGATCGGCAGGAGCACGGCAAATAAATAGCTGACAATAAACCTTGCCTGCAGCCCGAAATAACGCCGGCGGCGGGCTTTTTGCGGATGAGAAGCGGAGGCTGCTTGCATGACACTCTCCTTTGGGAAAACTTGTCGTCTGAAGTCCATTTTAATAAGTTTACGGAGGTTTCGCAAGGACAAGTCGGCTGCACGCAGTGTCCATTTTTCAGGTAAGTGTTTGCTTTTTGGATGCATAAAGACGGATAAAACGGAAAAATGCGCTATTTTTGGAGGCCTGGCGGGAAATACAGTCCATGTGCCGGAAGGGCAGCCGCCGATAGGGCGACGGATAAAAAATGACGACTTTACCGGAGTGTCTTTACCGGTTATATCTATGGCAGGACAAACAAAGAAAGGGGACGCAACGGATGAAGAAAGGAATTCGAAAGTTTCGCCGGCAGATCGAACTGCAGATATTTGCGCTTCTGGGAATTGGCTACCTGATCCTATTCAGCTTTATCCCCATGTTTGGCATCGTCATAGGGTTTAAGGCTTATAAGATAACCTCCGGCATAGAGGGTATCTTTACCAGTCCATGGGTAGGGCTTAAGTACTTCCGGGAATTTTTCACCGATTATCGTTTCGGAGAATTGCTTCGGAACACGATCGTGCTCAGCAGCCTGAAAATGCTTTTTGCCTTTCCGATCCCGATCATTCTGGCAATCCTGATCTCAGAGTGCAGAAATGCCCCGTTTAAGAGGCTGATCCAGACGGCCAGCTATCTGCCAAACTTTATCTCATGGGTCCTTGTCTGCGGTATCAGCACCGCGCTGTTTTCCCAGAAGAGCGGAGTGATCAATCAGCTGCTGATCCGGATCGGAGTGATTGACAGCGGTATTCCTTTCCTGACCGACCCAAACCGTTTCTGGGGACTTGCAGTGGTTCTCTCCATCTGGAAAAGCTCGGGATGG
This sequence comes from uncultured Lachnospiraceae bacterium, assembly GCA_900315495.1. GTDB lineage: Bacteria > Bacillota > Clostridia > Lachnospirales > Lachnospiraceae > Anthropogastromicrobium. The sequence continues at coordinate 4,736 of OMZJ01000006.1, read as the reverse complement.
TGGGCGATCATCTTCCTGGCGGCAATATCCGGCATTGACAGTACTCTTTATGAGGCGGCCAGCATAGACGGAGCCGGAAGGTTGAAGAGGATTTATCACATTACGCTTCCGGGGATCCGCGGATCGATCGTGACAGTGTTAATCCTTTCCATCGGAAGCTTCCTCGGCGGAGGAATGGTAGGATCCAACTTTGAACAGAGTTTCCTGATGGGAAACAGCGCGAATAACGCAAAGTCTGAGATCATCCAGACCTATGCCTTTAAAATGGGAATGGCCCAGGGGCGTTTTGCCTACGCAACGGCCGTTGACCTGATTCAGTCCTGCATCTCGATCGTGCTGGTGATCGTCAGCAATATCATTGTCAGAAAAGTTGCGGATGAAGGAATCTTCTGACCGGCAGCCGGGTCATCCGCCGGAGAGGAGAAGGGAAAATGAAGAAATGGGTTACGGAGGACCGTATGGTCGATATCGTCGTGTATGTTCTCCTGATTCTTGTCGGAATCGTGACGGTATATCCGTTCTATTACACGGTGATCTGCTCCTTCAACGATGGGATCGATCTGATGAAGGGCGGTGTATACCTGTGGCCGCGAAAGTTTACGCTGGCGAATTATCAGCTGTTTCTTGGCGACGCGGATGTCCAGCACGCCTTTTTCATCTCGGTGTCGAAAACGGTTGTCGGCACGCTGCTGTGCACCTGCTTTACCGGGGTATTCAGCTACACTCTTTCCCGCGGGAACCTCATGTTCAGGCGTGTTTACCGCTTCCTGGTGGTTTTTACCATGTACTTTTCGGGGGGACTGATCCCCTATTATATCCTGCTGAAGGAGCTGCATCTGCTGAACAGCTTTATGGTTTATATCATTCCGGGAATGCTGAATGCGTTTTTTGTCATGACAGGCATCAACTTCTTTTCGGCGATTCCGGAGTCGATGATTGAGGCTGCACGGATCGACGGGGCGAGGGAGATCAAGGTGTTAAGCCGCATCGTCTTCCCGGTCTCCAAACCATTTCTGGCGACCCTGGCACTTTTTACGGCGGTTGGCCAGTGGAACAGCTGGCTGGATTCGGCTTATTATGTGAGGGACAATAATTTAAGAACTCTTTCCTACAAGATGATGACCATAATCAACCAGACGATATCGAACGCGGCAAATTCGGATGCGGCCGGCCAGATATCCCAGGCGAATACCGCTACATCTTTTACCGTGCAGGCCACGGCTATGGCGGTGTCAATGCTTCCGATCCTTTGTGTTTATCCTTTCCTGCAGAAATACTTTGTGCAGGGGATGATGATAGGAGCTGTAAAAGAATAAAAAAGGAGGATACGATGAAAAAAAGAATGATTTCTGCAGCACTGGTGCTTGCGATGGTGGTTCCGCAGGCCGCGACGATGGTCCAGGCGGAAGAAGTGCCGACACTGACCCTTTTTGTGGATGAGACCTGGTGGCCGTATGACACCTGGGAGGGAGCGATCCCGGAGGAATTTGCCCGCAGGGTTGGCGTCAATATTGAAGTGACAAGGGCGGCGGACAGCAACCAGCTGGCTCTTATGGTTTCCAGCGGCGATATGCCCGACATCATCTGCTCCTACCGGTATCAGTACCTGGCGGATGAGAATGTCTGCTATGCCCTCGATGAGCTGGCAGAAGAGTACCCTGACGTGGAATTTCAAGTGGATCCGATCTACGCTTATGTCAACAAGGCGGCCGATGGCCATTACTACACGATTGGCTGTGGCTTTTCCCCGCAGTATGAATATGACAAATGGGATAAGATCCTGACCGAGGGGCCCGGGTTTATGTACCGTCAGGATATCGCTGAGGAGCTTGGGCTTAAGTTTGACACTTTGGAGGATCTTGACACAGCCTTCGCCGCTGTTCAGGAGGCTTACCCGGACATGACAGTCCTGGCCTTCAACCCCTCCCACAAATTCAACTGGCTCCTGCAGCAGATGGGCCTGAAGAACGGCGGATATTACGAGAATGAGGACGGGCAGCTTAGCTGGTGGCTTCGCCAGGACGGACTTCTGGATTACTACAAGAAGGTCAATGAGTGGTATCGCCTTGGCTACCTGACGGCAGATAACTTTGCTTTCCAGTCAGAGGATGATGACAAGGAAATCTGCGTAGGCGGAAAGGTATTTGCCAATTTCGGCTATGACAACCATGCCGATAACTATAACACCGCGATCGAGGAAAACGGTGACGAATACCGCTTTGCCCTTGTGACAAAGGCACTCTCAGAAAATCGTAAGGCTTACAATACCAGCGCCGGCGGAAGAGGACTCTACATTTCCAAATCCTGCAAGAACGTTGAAGCGGCGTTCAAGACCCTGGCCTACGCTTACAGCGATGAGGGAATGAAGCTGCTGATGTGGGGCATCGAGGGAGAAGACTATACCCTGGACGAGGATGGATATCCGAATTTCCTTTATGACTTCCAGGGAGATAACTCTGTCCTGCAGCCCAGAGGCCTGAAGTACTGGGGCTGGCTGGTACACAATGCGATCGTTACCAGCATTGCGGAGGCAAACTCCGAATCCATGACCGCCGAGGCCAGAAGAAACCTGACACCCTACCTGGAGGTGAACCCCGTTATCGGTCTGATCCGCTTTGAGACCGATTCCGACGAGCAGAACATCAACACAAAGATCGACGAGATGGTGAACAACCAGCAGACAAACATCTTCATGGCAGATTCCGAGGAAGCCTGCGAAGAGGCCTTCCATCAGATGCTTAAGCTGGCAGAGGATATCGGAATGAGCAGACTTGAGGAGTATGCAAACGAAACTTATCCGGAGCTGAAAGCTGGCTATGATGAGCTGATCGAGGCTCATGAGGAGTAAAGCCGACAGAGATTAAGATAACCCTGGAGAAGAGGCAGCCGGAAACGGTTTGCCTCTTTTCACACAGGAAAATGTGGTGTGTAATATCCACTGGCAGGCGGGGGTGATCCTCTGCCGGTGAGATTCTGCGGGAAGGGAAAACGCCGGAGTGAGGCATTTCACCGCATGGCGCTGCCCTGACAGTGAGACAGTTTCAAAAAATGTTGAGGCCAGAAGGATACACCGGGTTTCCTGCCTCTTTGAGGCTCCCGAATCCCCTGTATCACAAAAAGAGGAGAGTAGAATATGTACGATATGAAACCGTATCTTGAGGAGATTGACCGTGTGGTGGCAGCCGGGCCCTTTCATGACAGCTGGGAGTCTCTGCAGGAATATCAGCCGCCGAAGTGGTACCAGAAGGCAAAGTTCGGCATTTTCATTCACTGGGGAATTTACAGTGTACCGGCCTTCGGCAGCGAATGGTACTCCCGGAATATGTATATTCAGGGGTCAAAGGAGTTTGAGCATCACGTAAAAACCTACGGCCTCCACAAGGACTTTGGCTATAAGGATTTTATCCCCATGTTTAAGGCTGAGAAGTTCGACCCGGAGGTCTGGGCGGATCTCTTTCAGGAAGCCGGCGCAAAATATGTGGTTCCCGTGGCTGAACACCATGATGGCTTCCAGATGTACCGGAGTGAAATCTCCCATTGGAACGCTTACGAGATGGGTCCGAAGAGGGATGTGCTTGGCGAGCTTAAGGCAAGCTTTTCCAAACGGGGCCTGGTAACCGGCTGCAGCTCCCACCGCATCGAGCACTGGTTTTTCATGGGGCACGGAAAAGAGTTTGACAGTGACATCAAAGAGCCCATGGAGCGCGGAGATTTCTACTGGCCTGCGATGAAGGAACCGGAAAACCATCATGATCTCTTTGCAGAACCCCGCCCGACAAAAGAGTTTCTCGAAGACTGGATGGTGCGCACCTGCGAGCTGATCGACAAATATCAGCCCAGGATAATCTATTTTGACTGGTGGATCCAGGAGGAAGCCGCAAAGCCCTACCTGAAAAAAATCGCGGCGTACTATTACAATCGCGCGGCCCAGTGGGGCGCTGAAGTGGCGATCGACTACAAGCACGATGCGTTTCTTTTCGGCTGCGCCGTTCCGGACGTGGAGCGCGGGCAGTTCGCGGAGATGAAGCCCTATTTCTGGCAGACGGATACGGCCATTGCGCTGAATTCCTGGTGCTACACCGAGAACAATGATTTCCGGCCTGCGGGAGACCTGATCCGTGACCTTGTGGATATTGTCAGCAAGAACGGAAACCTTCTCCTTAACGTAGGGCCGAAAGCAGACGGTACGATTTCAGATGAGGACCAGGCGGTGCTTAAGGGCATCGGCGCATGGATGAAGGTGAACGGCGAGGCCATTTATGAAACCAGGACCTGGCGCCAGTACGGTGAGGGCCCGACGAAGATCATCGAGGGGCAGTTCTCTGACGGCCAGAAGAAGAATTACACTTCCGAAGACTTCCGGTTCACCACCGGCGGCGGTTATCTCTATGCCATTGCAATGAAGGACAGCGCCGACGGAAGCTATACGATCAGGTGTCTGGGCGAGCAGGATGCCTCCCGCATGGCGAACTTCCATGGGATCATCCGTGACATGGATGTATTAGGCTCTGGTGAAAAGCCGGAGTGGAACCGGGACGCAGAAGGACTGCACATAAAAACCAGATACCACAGTGATACGCCGATCGTCTTCCGTATCAGAATAGATTAACCCTGGCAGTTTTCCGCCATGCCGACAGGCTCGGGAACGCAGCGCGTTCCCGAGCCTGTCACGATATTCGCGAAAAAAATAAGGGGCTGTGAAAAAATGCAATCACATTTTTTCACAGCTCCTTTCT
>OMZJ01000173.1 GCA_900315495.1 uncultured Lachnospiraceae bacterium | reverse complement strand
AGAGATCAGATCGGCTGCCGGCCGCGGATAAGAATAAGCAGGTTCAAAAACACAGGAGGGAAGAGCATGATCATTTATGTAAATGCGCAGGCGTTCCGTGATGGTGACGGGAGCAAGGAGCGCCCGTACAAGCGTATCAGCGATGCCGCCGTCATTGCAATGCCGGGCGATGAGGTGGTCGTGGCACCGGGCGTGTACCGCGAGAACGTGGCGCCGGCCCATGCCGGGACCGAAGAGGCCCGGATCACCTACCGGAGCGAGGTACCGCTCGGCGCGGAGATTACCGGTGCGGAGGAAGTGAAGGACTGGAAGCAGGTAGACGGGACCGTCTGGATGACGGAGATTCCGAACAGCGATTTCGGCGGATACAACCCGTATACCACCTATGTGTTCGGCGACTGGTTCTTTGCAAAGCGCGACAAGCACACCGGCTGCGTCTGGCTGAATGACCAGGCGATGTACGAGTCGGTCAGCCTGGAGGAGTGCCGGCAGGCACCGCTCTCTGAGGTGTCCTGGGATCCGGAGGCTTCGAAATACAGATGGTATACCGAGCAGGATCCGGCGCGCGATGTCACCCGGATTTACGGAAACTTCCACGGGATGGATCCGCGCAGGGAGAACGTAGAGATTACGGTGCGCCGGGAGTGCTTCCTGCCGAAGGAAAACGGCATCTCCTGGATCACGGTGCGCGGCTTTGAGATCGACAAGGCCGCGACGACCTGGGCACCGCCGGCCGCCTACCAGGACGGCATGATCGGGCCGCACTGGTCGAAGGGATGGATCATCGAGGACTGCGAGATCTGGGGGTCCAAGTGCGCCGGCATTTCGCTGGGCAAATATTACGACCCGGACAACGATCACTTCTTCACACGCCATCATGTCAAGAGCCCGACCCAGATGGAGCGCGATGCGGTCTGCCGCGGGCAGTATCACGGCTGGCTCAAGGAGAAGGTGGGAAGCCATATCATCCGCCGCTGCAACATCCATCACTGCGAGCAGGGCGGAATCATCGGCCGCATGGGCGGTGTGTTCTCAGTGATCGAGGACAACCACATCCATCACATCAACAACATGATGGAACTGGGTGGCGCGGAGATCGCCGGCATCAAGATGCATGCGGCGATTGATGTCATCATCCGCCGAAACCATATCCACCACTGCACGATGGGAATCTGGTGCGACTGGGAGGCACAGGGCACGCGGATCACGCAGAACCTTCTGCATGACAATCAGAGACCATCCTTTGCAAAACCGCTGCAGGGCGGCATGTGCAGCCAGGATATCTTTGTTGAGGTCGGTCACGGGCCGACGCTGATTGACAACAACGTCTTGCTCTCTGATGTGTCGCTGCGCTTTGCGACGCAGGGCGTGGCACTGGTGCACAACCTGATCTGCGGCGCCTTCACCTGTGTGGGCGGCGGCACCGGGCCGAGATATACGCCGTATCACATCCCGCACCGCACCGAGGTGTGCGGCTTCATGACCATCCTGCACGGCGACGACCGCTTCTACAACAACATCTTCGTTCAGAAATGGCCGGTGGAGGATGTGGTGATCAAGAGCGACAGCCGGGAGGAGTATTATACGGAGAACCGTGCGGTGGGAACCCATGTGTTTGACGGCTATCCGACCTATGCGGAGTGGATCGCTCAATTTGACATGGACAATGACATCCCGGATATGGTAGGCCTGGAGAAAGCCCACGAGGGGCATCTTCCGGTCTGGGCGGCGGGCAATGCCTACTTTGACGGTGCAAAATCCTGGGAAAAGGAAACCGACTGCCAGAAAGACACGGAGCATGCGGTGTATGTACGTCTGGCGGAAAAGGACGGAAAGCCGGTTCTGGAGACGAATGTGTATGAGTTCCTGAAGGCCGGTGACCGCATGGTTTCCACCGAAACCCTCGGCAAGGCATTTGAGCCGACGGAAGCCTATGAGAATCCGGACGGCACGCCGATTCTGTTTGATCGCGATTACCACGGGGAGCACCGCGGCCCCAATATCCTGCCGGGACCGTTTGCGGATGAGGAGGATGCCGAAAAGCCGCTGTTCTGAGCGAGGAGATTGCCGGCAGCAGGTCACAGCAGTGAGCAGAGACGGAGGACCTTCCGGGAACGGAGGTCTGCCGTCTCTGTTTTTTTTCTGTGCAGATGTATGGTACAATAAACCAAAACGTCTGCCCACGGCCGGAAATGCCGCTTTCTCCGGTCCGTCAGGTCTTCGAAGGAGCGCGGACCATCCTGCCCGCAGGGGGATGACGCCTGCGCTTTCACGGCCGGGATCAGACGGTATCCATGTCAGAGGAGGGATTTCGCACTTGGAGAGTTTCAGCAGATTGATTGCAGCACTGGACGATATTGTATGGGGACCAGTCATGATCGTTCTCCTGATCGGGACCGGCATCTTCCTGACGGTTCGAGTGAAATTCCTGACATGGAGAAATCTCGGCTTTGCGCTCCGCAGCGTCTTCAGCCGGGAGGCGCGCAGCGAAAAGGGGAAGGGTGACATCTCTCCATTTGCCTGTCTCTGCACGGCGCTGGCGGCGACCATCGGCACCGGGAATATCGTCGGCGTGGCGACGGCCATGTTCTCCGGCGGGCCGGGCGCACTGTTCTGGATGGAGATCTGCGCCGCATTCGGCCTGTCCTCGAAATTCAGCGAGTGCATGCTGGCAATCAAATACCGGGAGACTGACGACAAGGGCGAGATGGTCGGCGGCCCTGCGTTCACGATGAAAAACGGCTTTCAGAATAAGAAAGCCGGAATGATTCTCGGCATGCTGTTTGCCGTGTTTGGCGTGATCGCCTCCTTCGGCATTGGCAACATGTCCCAGGCAAACTCGATTTCGGACGCGCTGAGCACGACGTTCGGCACCTCCACTGCCGTTGTGGGCGTCATCATCATGGTGTTGACGCTTCTGATCGTGGTCGGCGGCATTCAGTCGATTTCCCGGGTCTCCAGCATTGTGGTTCCCGTGATGGCGCTCTTTTACATCGCCGCGGCGATTGTCTGCCTGATTGTCGGCTGGCGGAATGTCCCGCGCGGTCTTTACCAGATCGTGGTGATGGCCTTTGCCCCGAAGGCGGTCGGCGGCGGAATCATCGGAACCATCACGGTATCGGTCATGAATGAGGTGCGCTATGGATTTGCCCGCGGATGCTTTTCCAATGAAGCCGGCATGGGTTCCGCGGCGATCTCCGCCGCGGCGGCGTCCACCGACGACTGCGTGCAGCAGGGATATATCAACATGACCGGAACGTTTTTCGACACGATGGTGGTCTGCACGATGACGGGGCTCGTGATCGCAGCCTCCGGCGTGCTCGGCGGGGTGGATGCCAGCGGGGCGCCGCTCAAGGGCGTATCCCTGACGATGGCGGCATTCGAATCCCTGATCGGACCGGCGGGACAGTATCTGGTGGCGGTCAGCATCACACTGTTTGCCTTTTCCACAATCATCGGCTGGGAGTATCACGGCGAAAAATGCTTCCAGTATGCCTGCACGAACCGGAAGGCACTGATGGCGTATCGGATTATTTTTTCTCTGGTGACGTTTGTCGGCGCAACGCAGAAACTGGATCTGGTCTGGTCCTTCTCGGATATCGCGAATGCCCTGATGGCAGTGCCAAACCTGATCTGTCTGATTGTGATGTCAGGCACGGTGAAACAGGAAATCGAGCGTTTCCAGCCGCGGATTGCGGCTGAGCGGCAGGCCAGAAAAAA
>OMZJ01000074.1 GCA_900315495.1 uncultured Lachnospiraceae bacterium | reverse complement strand
GTAACGGTTGGGAAGATCTTCTAAGCGGCATCCGCATCAGACGCAGGTTTCAATGAATTTCATAGCCGTTCTCAGCAAGGACTGCCATGGCACGTTCAAAGTTCTCCTTCCGGACCAGGATATAATCCGTATTGTAGGTAGAGACCGCAAAGATCCCGATCTGATTTTCCGCAAGGATGGCTGAGATCTTCGAAAGGATCCCGATCAGCGAAAAATCCAGCGGTCCCTGGATGCGAAATGCCTTCCACCCGTCCTCCCGGGCGTCTGTGACTTCCGGCGTCCTGTCCGTCTCGCAGACGAGAGAAATCTCCTCCTCGGTTCTTGCGATAAAGTAAAATCCCTGACTGAGATCGAGATCTCCGACGGACCGGACCTTGCATACCGTCAGATCCCTGTCCATTCTCTTCAAAACCATCGCGGTCATCGCACCACTGCTCCTTTCTCGAAACTGCCGGAAATGTTCTTTTCGAATATACATGGAACAGTGCTGCATTGCAACCCTGCAACCCGGAAGCATCCCCCACTGATTCTGCAGACGGACTGCCAAAATCGAACAGCGGTGCAGAGCAATCGACCAGCAGTGCAGAGCGTAACTTCATCAAAGAGCCAGACTTTTCAGAGATGAGATTCCCGCTGCAGTCCAATATTCCCTTGCAGAATCCATCCGCCTGGTGTACACTACTGTGCATTACAAAAGAAAGGCGCACCTGTGCGTGTGATGGCAGATATGATTCTTTGATCATTTGGTTTGGCGAGTGAAGACAGAAAAATAGACCTGCAGAAGGTCTGCCTGTCTGCGCCGGATCGGATGATCGCCTGATCGGGGAACACCTCTGCCATGTACCGCCGTACTTCTTTGTACTGCTGTACTTCTGCGTACCGCCGGACTTTTGTGTGCCGCGTGTATTCAGCATACCGGCAAGGGGGGATGCTTTCCTGCCTGCGGTCCTCCTTTCGGCCCGGGACAGATTTTCTGCCGTTGGGAAAGGTGGAATGCGATATGCTGCAGATTAAAAATCTCAAACTGGTACATAAGAAAGACTTCCGGGTGCTTCTGGACGGATTCTCGCTTGTCCTGAATCCCGGTGACAAGGCTGTCATCATCGGAGAAGAGGGGGACGGAAAAAGCACCCTGCTGAAGTGGATCTATGATCCGCAGATGGTCTCCGATTATGCGGAGGCCGAGGGTGAAAGAATTCTTCCCAATGAAAGGCTGGGCTATCTGCCGCAGGAACTGCCGGAAGAACTGGCGGACAGGACGGTCTATGAATTTTTCACGGAAGATGAGGACTTCTGGGATCAGAGCCCGAAGGAGCTGCATGATCTGGCTGAGAAGCTGTCGCTGCCCGCGGATTTTTATTACAGTGACCAGCGCATGGGGTCCCTTTCCGGCGGGGAAAAGATCAAGGCGCAGCTCCTCCGGCTTCTGATTCAGGCGCCGACGGTGCTGCTTCTGGACGAGCCATCGAATGATATCGACATCGAAACGCTCGCATGGCTGGAGGAATTCATCCGAAATGCCCCGGAGGCGATTCTGTTCGTCTCCCACGATGAAGTCCTCATCGAAAAAACGGCAAACGTCATCGTTCACATCGAACAGCTGCACCGGAAGAGTCAGAACCGGGTTTCGGTCATGCGGATGTCCTATGCGGACTATGTGCGTTTCCGGGAAGCCAGGATGCAGAACCAGCAGGCACTGGCGCTCACTCAGCGGCGGGAGGCAAAGATCCGGGATGAAAAGTTCCGGAAAATCGAACAGTCCGTCGCCCACGCCCAGGCCGCTATCTCCCGACAGGATCCGCACGGGGGAAGGCTCTTAAAGAAGAAAATGCACACCGTCAAGGCGATGGAGAAAAGATATAACCGGGAAAAGGAAGAGATGGCGGAAATTCCGGAATCCGAAACGGCCATGCAGGTACACATCGGCAGCCCGGCTTCGGTCATCCCTTCCGGAAAGGTTGTGATTGATTTTTCCCTGGATGTTCTGATGTGCCCGGACGGATCGCGGGAACTGTCGCGAAACGTAAAGCTGTTTGTCAAAGGGCCGGAAAAAATCTGCATTCTCGGAAAAAACGGCGCCGGGAAGAGCACGCTGATCAAAAGGATCGCAGACGATCTTCTGTCCCGCCCGGATATCCGCGCGGAATATATGCCGCAGAATTACGAGGATCTTCTGACGGGGGATCTCACGCCGATCCGCTTTCTGAGCCGGACCGGAACCAAGGAAGAGCTCACAAAAATACGGACGTATCTGGGCACGATGAAATTCACCGCGGATGAAATGGATCACCGTCTGTCAGATCTCTCCGGCGGACAGCGGGCGAAGATATTTCTGCTGAAAATCAGCCTTTCCGACGCAAATGTACTGATTCTGGATGAACCCACCAGGAACTTTTCGCCGCTGTCCGGTCCTGTTATCCGCCGCATGCTCCGCGCGTTCCCAGGGGCGATCATCAGCATCTCCCATGACCGGAAATACATCGAAGAGGTATGCGATACCGGGTACCTTCTGACCGGGGAGGGCCTGATCTCCTGCCCGCTGCAGGATCCGGTGAGCAGTGATCTGGAATGAAGTTTGGGGATATCTGCCGTCTGCCTGCCGGCAGACGGCAGAATGCATCATCCTGTTGAGAGCACATACAGCTCCGCTCATCTGTGGGTAATCCCGCGTATAGCGGCATACAGCGGAAACGGTGCAGTTTTCTCTGGAACCGCTTCTGTCATGATTCCCTTTGACCAGCAATCGGTCAGAAGCAGATACCCGACATTGGTC